>JBCCIS010000030.1 GCA_039028155.1 Pseudomonadota bacterium | reverse complement strand
TGTCTGGCCGGCCTGGCGACGGCGGAGAACCGTGTTCGTGACCTCGCGCGCCAGTACGGCTACGACACCATCGACCGCACCATCGACCAGGTGCTCGACTATGCGGAGACGCAGGCGCGGCGGGTTATCGAGCATGTGCCCGACGGCACCTATCACTATGCCGACTACATCGAGGCCGACATGGTCGGGCTTGGCTTGGTGCGCATCAAGGTCGCGATGACGATAGACGGCGGCGAGATGCTGCTCGACTTCACCGGCACCGCGCCGCAGGTGCGCGCGGCCCTCAACATCCCGACCTACAGCCATGACGGCCACTGGATGCTGATCACCGGCCTGGTCAACTGGGTCTGCACCCAGGAACCGAACATCGCCTATAACGCCGGTCTGGTGCGGCCGATGAAGGTGCAGATTCCGCGTGGCACGATCTTAAACCCGGAACCGGGCGCGGCCTATGGCGCGCGCTACGCGACATCGCACAAGGTCTGCGACGTCACCGTCGGCGCGCTGGCGCAAGCCGTGCCGGACGAATTGCCGGCGACGGACTCCGGCCAGGGGTCGATCCTGCTCGTCTCGGTGCCGGACTTCCAAACCGGCGGCGACAAGGTCTCCGTCATCCAGCCGATCGTCGGTGGGTCGGGCGGGCGACCGATGGATGACGGTGTCGACGGCACCATGGTGATCCTGAACTTTCTGAAGAACATCCCGACCGAGATCTTCGAGAACGAGATGCCGGAGATCCTGATCCACCACTACGGTCTTCGTGACGACTCAGGAGGCGCCGGCCGTTACCGAGGCGGCACCGGCATCGAGATCGAGTTCGAGACGTCGAGCCCCTACACCAGCATCACGTCGCGCTGCATGGAACGTTACCTCTTCGGGCCGCCGGGCCTCAAAGGCGGGGAGGCCGGCGCGACCGGCTACACACTCTTCAAGCCGCGCGGCGGTGACCAACAGGACATCGGCAAGATCGATGTGCTCAACATGGATCCCGGCGACCGTCTGAAGATCGGCACGCAAGGCGGCGGCGGTTACGGCGATCCCCTGGAGAGGCCGACCGACGCTGTCGCCGACGATGTCGCCAACGGTTTCGTGACGGCCGCCACGGCGCGTGACGCTTATGGCGTTGTGATCGGCGAAGACGGTGCGTCCGACCCTGCAGCGACCGACGCCGCACGCGAGTCGATGCGGAAAGCGCGCGGCTGGACCGAGCCGCCCTTGCACGGTTTCGACGTGGCCCGGCGCGACCATTTGGCGCGATGGCCGAGCGCACTGGAGGACGCGCTGACCGTCGCGGTCGCCGATCTTCCGGTCCAACTCATGCAGTTCATGCATGCCCGTTTGCTTGACGAGATATCCGCCAGGCTTGACCGTGGCGAGGCCGTCAGTCCCGAAGACGTGCTGGCCCTGGCCGGCGAACACCGTGACG
Source organism: Pseudomonadota bacterium (assembly GCA_039028155.1). Taxonomy (NCBI): domain Bacteria; kingdom Pseudomonadati; phylum Pseudomonadota; species Pseudomonadota bacterium. The sequence goes on along the minus strand of JBCCIS010000030.1, from coordinate 61,406 downwards.
CCTTCGAAAGCGGTCACGCGCTGGCGGCGGAATAGACCTTCCGAGAGGTGAAGACATGACGCGGACGCTTCTGGTGCTGCCGGGCGACGGCATCGGCGTTGAGGTGACCGAGCAGGCGATGCGTGTCGTCGACTGGTTCCAGAACCATCGTGGCCTGGATCTGACAATCGAAGAGCGGCTGTTGGGCGGCGCCTGTTACGACGTCCACGGCGTCATGGTCGAAGACGAGACGGTCGTGAAGGCACGCCATGCCGACGCAGTCCTGTGCGGTGCGGTCGGCGGGCCAAAATGGGATTCGTTGGAGCTGGAGGGAGCGCCTGAAGAGAAGGATGGCCTGAGCCGGCTCAGAAAAGAGCTCGATCTCTACGCCAACCTGCGTCCGGCGCGGCCCTACGATGCGCTCAAGAAGAAGTCGCCGTTGAAGCCAGAGATCCTGGACGGCGTCGACCTCATCGTCCTGCGCGAGCTGACCAGCGGTCTCTACTTCGGCCAGCCCCGAGGCATCGAGACGTTATCCAACAACAACGAACGGGGCCTCGACACCCAAGTCTACACGACCGCCGAGATCGAGCGCATGGCGCATGCCGCCTTCGGGCTGGCGCGGGACCGCCGCGGCATTGTGCATTCCGTCGAAAAGTCGAATGTCATGGAGTCAGGGGTCCTGTGGCGGCGTGTCGTCAGCCGTGTTCACGCTGAGGACTACGCTGACATGACTCTGGTCCACATGCTGGCTGACAACTGTGCGTTGCAGCTGGTCGACAACCCCAGGCAGTTCGACGTTCTTGTCACCGACAACATGTTTGGCGATCTGCTGTCCGACATCACCGGCGCGATCCCTGGTGGTCTGGGCATGCTGCCTTCGGCTTCGCTGGGGCCGATGCGCGATGACCATTCGCGCCCGGCGCTCTACGAGCCCGTCCACGGCACGGCACCCGATATCGCCGGCAAGGGCATTGCCAACCCGCTGGCAGCGATCCTCTCGGCTGCCATGATGATGCGCTGGAGTTTTGATCGAGCTGCTGACGCGGATCTCATTGAGCGAGCAGTCGAAGCGGCCCTCGATGGCGGCGCGCGCACGGTCGATCTTGCCGTCGAGGGTGAAACGACAATCGGTACCGGCGCCATGGGTGACGCGGTCTTATGCGAGCTGGATCGCCTCGCCAGTTGACCGCTCGGACGCGTCGTACGGCGGTAACAAGACCGGGATCCGCGGCGATTGAGCGCCTATTCTGTGTTACAGTCGCGTGGTCGCAGGCCGGACCTGCACGTTCTCGGGGTACGGGGGAAGCAGTGTGAAGAGATTGACCCAACCATCACGTTTGGAGCGTTGTTGCCGCGCCGCGTCGCGCGGATTGCGGCAACTGGCCCTCGCCATCGGCTTGGTGTTCGTCGTGTCGGCAACGGCGGCGGCCGAGGACGACTGGGCGTTCCGGGTCTCGCCCTATGCCTGGTACCTCAACATAGACGGCGACTTTACGGTTCAGGAGCTCAACGGCGTGGACGCCAGCAGCACGCTGTTCGAAGACCTGGACGGCGCCTTCATGATCGAGGGCGAGGTGAGCAAGGGGCCTTATGCCCTGTTCGGCGAATTCAACTATATCGATCTCGATCAGTCGGCGAGCGCTGCCGGCGGTTTCTTTGGCGTCGATGTCGAGGTCGAAGGCATCATGACGTCTCTGTCGGCCGGCTACCAGCTTGTCGATACCGGCGCCAGCACGGTCCATGCATTCGCCGGTGTACGGTCCTGGTGGATCGACACGACCGTGAAGTTCCGACGCCTGCAGACGCGCTCCGTCGACAAGACGTGGAACGATCCCATCATCGGTCTGCGCGGCTCGGCGGAGATTGGCGACGGTTTTTTTGTCGACGGTGTCACCGATATCGGCGGCTTCGGCGTCGGCTCGGAATTTCAGTGGGAGGTGATTGGCCGTGGCGGTTACGCGTTCAACGACTATATCGCCGTCGCCGTTGGTTACCGCTACCTAAGGGTCGACTTTGACGAGAACCCGCTTCTTCTGGATGCCGAGTTCAAGGGGCCGTTCGCGGCCGTCGATATCAAGTTCTAGCTGGTATTCCTGCTCAGCTGCCACGCCCCCAACACCGGTAAGGGCACAGGGCAGAGTCGACGCGATGTCTGAGACCCGGGCAACGTCACAGAAGATTTGGCTATGGAGCGCGACTTGGCGATCCGTGACGTCAGGGGTTCGAGGCGTGAGGATCGTCTCCGATTGGCTTTAGGTCGTCGTAGCAAGCGTCCAACTCGATCCCAAAGTGGGTTTTCAACGCATCGATATAGGGGTGACCTGTTTCCAGTTGCGTTGTCGTCAGCTTTCCATCGACACTTTTTGTCAGCCTGTCGTTGAGAAGCGTGATGCCACCACCTTTCACCGGAATTGCCGCGACGCGATCCCTGGCGAAGAACGAGTTAGGCGATGTCGACGTATAGTGATTGCCGTAAGCAATGTCGCCAGCACAAACGTGCTCCAGGTCGAAACTGTAGAGATCATCCCAATCTTCACCGTTCTTCATTTGGAGCATTGTTCCAAAGGACTCCGATTCGATAAGACGGACGGTTTGCCCGTGGGCCGAAACCTCCTGGTCAAAGACAAACGGAACTGGAGCGCGTGGCGTACCGCTGCCGAACCCCACGTCAACGATCCATTGGCGCCCTTCTATGGTGACAAGGGAAATCTGATGACCGCGACCCGAAGGGACGCCTGTCAAATGAACCCGGCCTAGCAAGGCACGCGCGTCGAACCCAAAGACTTGAAGAGCCCTCAATAGCAAGCCGTTCAGTTCGAAGCAGTAACCACCCCGCCTGTTGTGAACGAGTTTGTGGAACAGGTTCTCGGCGCGGAGGTCAATTGCTTTTCCCAACGCAATGTCAAAGTTCTCGAATGGGATGGCGAAATGCTGTGCACGGTGAATGGCTTTAAGAACGTCGAATGTGGGTTCGATTGTCCCAGCGTAGCCGATGCGTTTCAGATAGGCGTTTGTGTCGAACTGCTGGTCATCCATGCATACTGACCTTTCCGTGCCTCATATCTGAGTCCATGACCTAGGTACCGTCACGGCACAGGCGCCAGGCGGCCCATATGCCGCCGAACGCGAGCGGCAGGAATGCCGCGAAAACCCAAAATGCGACGGAGCGAATCGTCTCCAGGCTGGCGTCTTCTGCGAAGCCCGTTGCGTTGGCGACAATGCCGGCGGTCGCCGCGCCAACGGCAAACGCGAAGTGCTGCACCGTGGCCAAGGCGGCCGATGTTCGTTCGCGCTCGCCTTCGGCCGCGGCGGCGACAACGCGACGGATGATGAATCCCCACATCATGCCAAAGCCCATGCCCTGAAAGGCGACGAACGGCAGCAACGCGATCAGCGATCCCGACGGCATGGCGACGGCGAGCCCGGCGATGCCGGTCGCGACGACGATCGCGCCGCCACGAATCAGCCAACCTTCCGCCTTCAAACTCGCGTTCGCGAAGACGATAGCGGCAACACCCCAGGCGATCGATTCAATCGCGATGATAAAACCGGCGGCAAGCGGTGAGATTCCGTAGATCCGTTCGAGAAAGAACGTGCCGTAGGCAATCAGCGACATGGTGCCGCAGCCCAGCAGCAAGACCATCAGAAGACCCGCGCCATAGGGTGTCCTGATCGAAAAAGGATGGGGCGGCAGCATGCCGTTCGAACGCCGCCGCCCGTCGATGACTAGGAAGCCGCCAAGCAGCACGGCCGCACCCGCGACCAGAAGCGGCCCCGAGACCGGATCGGGATGGGCGCCGGCGATGGCAATCAGCAGGACGCCTGCGGCGACCAACAGCAGCCGCAGGCCCGGCACCTTGGAGTCGGCCTCCGCGTTCGTCGTCTCGGCGCGGGGTATGGTGAACAGCACCAGAATGACGAACAGGATCGCCTGGCCGGCAAAGGCCCAATAGGCCAAACGCCATTCGCCCATGTTGGCGAAGACCCCGCCGACAAGCGGGCCGCAGAATGCCGACACACTCCACACGACCGATGTCAGCGCGATCAGCTTCGGCATCAGATGGTTGGGGAACAAACGGTCCAGCGCCACATAGACCAGTGCGACTTGCCAGCCGCCGCCGACCCCTTGAACAAACCGGCCCACCAAGAGCACGGCCATGTCCGGCGCCACGGCCGAGATCGCGCAACCAACCGCGAACAAGCCGCCGGCGGCCAGGAACGAGTTCTTCAAGCCGAAGCGGATGGCCATCAGGCCGGTCGCTGTGCCGACCATGATCGAGCCCAACAAGTAGAGGGTATAGGCCCAGCCGACGAAGGCCGCACCGCCGATCTCAGCGACGGTGGTGGGCAGGGTCGTTGCGACCATCAGGCTGTCGGCGGCGTGCAACCAGACCGCCAGACAGAACGCGATAACGCGGGGTCCGCGACCGCCGCGAAAAATCTCGATCCAGCCTATGGAAGCTTGCGCCGCCTGCGCCATCGATCCTCCCCCGGCCAAGTTGGCCCGGATCCCGCAGGCTATTTATAAAGTTTTTTCTTTCTTTATGTCAATGGCGCAGTCGGCATCAAACCAGGGCGCCGGCCGGCAGAACCATGTTGACGCCGTCGGTGCCTAAGCGGGCGCTGAGGGTGCGCAGTGACGAATAGAATTCGTCGAGCTCGACGTGACAGGTGCGCATGTAACGGTCGCTGCCGACGTCAAACGCGGTGCGGCCATGCTGGACGCGCTGATTGTTGAAGAAGAGCGCCTGGCCGGTCGCGACGGGAATGCGTAGCTGGTTGGCTTCATCGAACAGCATGACCAGAAGTTTCTTGAGCGCGCGGTAGTAGGGCACCATCAACGCGTCGTCGATGTGGAGCGGGCCGACCGCGCGGTCGAGCAAGCGGAAACCGGCGATCTCGCCCTGGTCGTCCAGGCTGTACACCGGCGCCTGCATGCGGAAGTCTCGATCCTGTTTTTCGAGACGGCGATGGAATGTCACGCGCTGATGCGCCAGCAGATCGAACGCCTCGGGGTCCTGGTCACGCAGCGCCTGACCGACGCGGAAGGTGTCGACCAGGATCGATTCACCACCGCGCGCGGCTGCCTTCACGAAATGGAACAGTGTGATCGATGGCGGCGCCTGGCGATAGGGTTCGTCGGTGTGCGGATTAAGGCCGACTTCTGAATCACCATAGACCAGCGGAGTCGGCGTGTAGCGGAAGTCATAGACGCTGCCGTAGTTTGTCACCCGGAGCGGGCCGGCCAGCGCCGCGATGTCTGCGGTCGCTTCCGGATCGGCCGGCACGTCGTTGACCAAGGCAAAGCCATAGTCGCGGAGATTCTCAAGGAATGCGAGACGCGCGACGTCGTCGTCCCGCGCGGTCTTGAAGTCGACCTGCGGCCGATCTGTCGCGATCTCTGAGCCCCAATAGGTCGGCCGCCAGCGCCGCCGCGACCGTTCGGTCTCGGAATAGCAGTTGTCGCGCAGCCATGGGGCGTCATAGCGGCTGATATGTCCGTCGCCTGGCCAGACGATGTGAAGGCCGCCGCCGTCGTCGATCTCAACCGTCTGGGGCATGATGTCATCGGGAATCGCGTCGATGCGCAGTGCCCGCATCGCTGTCTCCGAGGTGCCGCAGATTGGACATGTGCAGTTATGGCGCAGCCAAATGCCGTGAAACCGGCTCTCGTGCCCATCGGCCCAGGCAACGACCAACCGGTCGTCGGCTACACAGGCGTTGGCAATCGTTGTACGGGGGTGACTGTCAATCTTACCCATGACCGAACTTCCTCCGCCTTCGGGAATGGGAAGAGTGAAGCGTTTGAGTTGCCGTGTAAATGCCCCGAAAGTCCGGGTTGATCGGGATGGCTTGGCTCGGCGCAGCCGTTACTAGATAGGTCGCGGACCCGGCACCGGTCGGTCTAGCGGTCCAAAGCGCTTATCCCCTTGCCGTAAAAACCCGATCGTGAGCTAACTGTGTAACTGGGCCGCCAAGCGATCTTGGTCGACGTCGCCCAGCCAACTCCGGGAGCACGCTGAATGAACGACATCCCCACCAAACTGGAGCTGCGCGGTGGGCGTGTGGATGTGGACGCCCGGGAGGCAACAGCCGTCATCGTCGATATCTTCGACCGCCTGGGCTGTTCGCCTGACACCAGCCAAGCCATTGCGGAGCACCTGGTGGATGCCAACCTCTGCGGCATGGAAAGCCATGGTGTTATGCGGGTCATGCAATACGCCGAGCGCATGCGGGATGGCACCATGAAGATCAACGTCCGGCCTGAGGTGCGCACGACGCAGACCGGCGTGACGGTGGTGGACGGCGGCATGGGGAGCGGCATTCCGGCCATGGGCCTTGCTTACGAGACGGCCACCGCGCTGGCCGAGGAGAGTGGCATGGCTGCGGTGTCGGTGCTCAACACCGGCCACACGGGGCGTCATGGCGCCTTTGCAGACGACGCCGCCACCAAGGGTTTCCTCACCATTTGCACGGGCGGTGGCAACCACCGGGTCCACGGCATGGTCGCGCCCCACGGCGGCGCGCGCGGCATGCTGCCGACCAATCCCTGGTGCATCGGCATTCCGGGCGGTGATCAGGGGCCGGTCGTGATGGACTTTGCGACCGGAAGGATCGCCGGTGGCTGGATCTATGCGGCGCGATCCGCCGGCGCCTTGCTGCCCGAGGACTGCGTCATCGACCGCGACGGTAACCCGACGCGCGATCCGGAAGACTACTTCAATGGCGGCGCGATCCTGCCCATGGGCGGGCACAAGGGTTATGCGCTGTCGTTGATGGCCGAGCTGATCGGCGAGGCCATGTTGGGTCCGTCCTCGCCGGAGTGTAACTGGTTCCTGCTCGCCATCGACACACGCAAGTTCAGGCAGCCGGACGCGCTTCAGGCCGCCGCGGAGGAAGTCCTTGCCGACCTGCGGACCTGCCCGCCGGCGCCGGGCTTCGATAGGGTGGAGATACCCGGCGAACGGGAGCGCGAACAGCGGCGCCGGAGCAATGGCGTTATCGCCGTTCCGGAGGAAACCTGGCGACAGGTCCTCGCGCTTTCCGAGGAACTGATACAGGGGTAGGCACGGATGAAGATCACCGACATCAAAACCTATCTGGTTGAGGCTCACCGACGGAACTGGGTCTTTATCGAGGTTGAAACGGATGAGGGCATCACCGGCGTCGGTGAGGCGACCATCGAGCCCTTTGAGCGCACAATGGTCACGCTCGTCGAAGACTACAAACGAACGGTCATCGGCAAGGATCCCCGTGCGATCGAGTACTTGTGGGAGAACCGGTATCGCGGCCAGTTCCTCCGCTCGGACCTGTTGGTCAATGTCGCGCTCAGTGCTATCGAGATCGCGTGCTGGGACATCAAGGGCAAGGCTCTCGGCGTGCCCTGCTACGAGCTTTTCGGCGGGCCAGTACGCGACACGGTGCCGGCCTATGGCAACTACTGGTTCATGAAGACCAGAATGGGCAAGACCAGCGTCGGCGAGTACGCCGAAAGCGCGGCGCGCGCGGTGGAGAACGGGTTTCGCGCCTTGAAGTGGAGTCCATTCGGCTACGCCGCCCATTCCATGACGCCGGAACAGGAACACATCACCGTCGAGTGTGTTCGCCAGGTTCGCGAAGCCGTGGGCCCGGATGTCTGGCTGATGGTCGACGCGCACGGCCGGTTCGACTTGCCCCAGGCGCGACGTCTGGCAAAGCGCTTCGAAGAGCACGATCTCTATTTCTTCGAGGAACCGCTGCCACCGGAAAACCTCGACGCCTTTGTCGAGCTCAAACGCACGACGACCACGCCGATCGCAACCGGCGAGCGCTATGTCGCGCGCCATCAGTTTCGCGAAGTGTTGGAAAAGTACGCGTGCGACTACATTCAACCGGACGCGATCTATACCGGTGGGATGAACGAGTTACGCAAGATCGCGATGATGGCTGAGACATATTACTGCCCGGTGGTGCCGCATAACTGCAATGGACCGGTGTGCACCGCTGCCTCGATTCACGCGGCTGCGTGCATGCCCAACTTCCGGATCCTTGAGTACATCGCCGTGCCGGAGCGCGAGGACGTGCTGATCGAACCGCTGATCATGAAGGACGGCGCCTTTGCCCTGCCGACCAAGCCGGGGCTCGGCGTCGAGCTGAACAAGGATGTGTTCGATCAGTACGTCTACCAGCCTCGGGATCTCGATCACTTCACACCGGCACGCGAGATCGTGCTGTAGCGTCGCATCACGCCCTCGCGCTCACGTCTTGTGCCGTTTTTTCTTGGCGGGGCCTTCGGTTGGCGTCATCGTTTGGTAGTCGAAGGAGGCAGCCTATGAGTGAGCTGATTGAACGTCTCGATCAAGCCCGTCACGGAATGTCAGAGGCCGAATGGGGCGCGCGCTGCGATCTAGCCGCATGTTATCAGCTTGTCGATTTCTATGGTTGGTCGGACCTGTCGGGCACACATATCTCGGCACGCATCCCCGGCACCGAGCATTTTCTGATCAATCCCTATGGCCTGTTGTTCGACCAGATCACCGCGTCGTCGCTGGTCAAGGTCGATCATGAAGGCCGTGTCGTCGGCGACAGCGACTATCCGATCAACCCGGCCGGTTTCTTGATCCACAGCTGCATTCACCGTGCGCGGCCCGATGTGAGCTGTGTGCTGCACACCCACACGCGCGCCGGCAACGCGGTGGCGATGCAGGAAGACGGCCTGCTGCCGTTGTCGCAGAAAGCGCTCATCATCACGGGTTGGACGGCCTATCACGACTATGAAGGCGTGGTGCTGGATGCCGACGAACAGACGCGCCTTGTCGCCAGCCTGGGTGACAAGATGATCCTGATCTTGCGGAACCATGGCCTGCTCACTTGCGGCGAGAGTGTCGGCAGCGCCTTTGTCTGGATGCACCGCATCGAGGCCGCCTGCCGTTATCAGATCGACGGTATGGCCGGCGGCGCGCCATTGCACTATCCCAGTGAGGCCGTGCGGCAGAAGACGATCGAGCAGGGGCTCAAGATCTTCGCGCCGAACGGTCACGCCCGTGTTGGCATGGAGTGGCCGTCATTGATCGCCCAGCTCGAACGCGAGCGCGGCACGGGTTACCGGAGCTAGAGCAGATCCTGTTTTGATGGAATCGCTTCGCGTATGCGTCAAAACAGGTGAATCCGTTCTAGCACCGCCGGTACTTCAGACCGGCTGAACCAGGTAGACACAGGCGATTAGATAGCAGGCCGCGGCCAACGCGGCGCCTGCCGTGCGCACGTGGTTCCAAGATGTCCAGCGCGGCCAATAGGTTGACGTCCAGTATCGCGCTGCCTCTGCCGCCGCGTAGAGTTCTTTGTCGAGCCGCTTGTTCATTGGGACATTGAAGACGATCGTCACCATGAACACGCCGATCAGATAGATCGCGCCGCCCAAAGTCATCCAGGTCAGGGCCGGTCCGTTCGCGCCGATATAGGCGAGGACGATCAGCAACGGTGACAACACCGCCATGCCGATCAGCAGAACCATGAAAACCGATCGATAGACTTCCCGGTTGATGATCTGCATCACCTCGACCCCGGCGGGCGTGTGTGCCCCGTTGAGGGATCGCATGACGAAGTCGGAAAACGTCAGAAAGACGCCTGACACAAGCCCGCACGCGATTGCCGAGACCGCGCAGACGATGAGAAACCAATCCGAAAACATGAGCTTTCTCCAGGTTAGGGTGATGCACCGCCGAACCGCCGTGTCAGTAGGACAGCGCCGGCGTGCGATGCAGATAGGTGTTGTCGGTGAGCTGCCGCAGCATGAAATCGGCGACGTCGGCGCGCGCGATCTTCAGCTTCAGATTTTTCTCTGTTGCCGGAAAACCGTGCTTGTACGTGCCGGTCATCGGCCCATCGATGAATGCGCCGGGGCGCACGATGACCCAGTCGAGGTCGCTTTCTTGGATCACGGCTTCCTGCGCGACGTGGTCGGCATAGGCCGGCCGCAGCAGCAGGCCGAACATGATGCGTTTCCAGAAGAAGGTGAGCAGCGGACGGCTGTCGCCGACGCCAAGCGTCGTCTCGCAGACGAGTCGCCGCGGACCTTCTTCACGCATCGCGTCGACAATGTTCCGCGTTCCCGCCGCGCGCACCGTCCCCTTGCGTCCGGCGCCAAGCGCGATCAACGCGGCGTCATGACCGCGCACCCCCGCCCTGACGTCGTCGGGATCTAGAACGTCGCCCGCCAGACGGGTCAGATGCGGGTGATCATGTGTGAGCGCTTCGGGGTGGCGCGCGAACGCCGTCACATCGTGGCCCTGGTCAAGCGCCTGTTCCACCAGATGCCGTCCAACCGTACCAGTTGCGCCAAAAATGATGAGTTTCATAGGACTTCCTCCTGCTTGACACTGTGTCAATTGACACGATGACAAGTAGGTGCTACTTGACACCATGTCAAGAGAGCAAACGGACACACGCACAAAAATCCTTCAGGCCGCTTTGGAACTCCTGGAGTCGAGCGGCGGCAAGGGCGTTCGGGTCGGTGATATCGCGAAACAGGCGGGCATCAGCCGTCAGGCGCTCTATCTCCACTTCGCGACCAGGGCCGAGTTGCTGATCGCCGTGACGCACTATGTCGACGACATGAAGGACATGGATGCGCGCCTGGCGCCGAGTCGCACCGCCGAAACGGGCGCCGAACGGCTGGACGCCTTCATCGAGGCTTGGTCCGCCTACATTCCCGAGGTCTACGGCGTCGCACGGGCGCTGCTTGCCATGCGCGATACCGACGAGGCTGCCGCCGCAGCCTGGGACAAACGTATGGGGGACATGCGGGAAGGCTGCGAGGCCGCGATCAAGGCACTCGAACGCGATCGGATGTTGTCGCCAGAACACGATCCGGACGGCGCAACCGATATCCTTTGGACCATGCTGTCCGTGCGCAACTGGGAGCAATTGACGATCACCTGCGGATGGACGCAGGGGCGCTATGTCAGCACGCTCAAAACTCTCGCGCGACAGATCTTCGTCGCCAATGACGGCGGCGATTGGGGCGAGACCCCATCGCTGATCCGCGGTTAGGATGGCCGCTACCGAGAACGGGGAGGCGGCGCATGGACTATCCTGACTGGAAAGAGACCCGCGAGGGCATGTGGGCCGCGCATCTGAACTTCCCGATGTTCGACGACGAGACACCGAGCTTCATGGCGCGGCCGATCGCTACGACGAAGGATGATCTTGAAGGCGCCGATGTCGTTGTTATCGGCAGCCCCTATGTTTCGAGTTCGTCGGATGAGTGGGCCGGCATTGGCAAGGAGCACTGGCTCGCCGCGCCGCAGCGGGTGCGCCAGCAATCAATTCGCTATCAGTCGGGCTACGTGCAGGACTTTCGCCTTAACGTGTTCGATCATCTGAATGTCGTCGACTACGGCGACGCCGATATTCCGCCTGAGGCCAATGTCGGCAAGCTCGACCCCGAACTTATCCTCAAGGCCCAGGCCGCCGTCGAGAGCAAGGTGAACGACGCGCTGGATGTCGGCGCTCTGCCGGTTGTCATCGGCCAAAACTCGCCCTGCGGTTCCTACGCTATCGCCAAATGTGTGGCCGAACACACGACCGGCAATGTCGGTGTCGTCAGCCTGGATACCCACTGGGATATCTTCCGTTTGTGTCCACAGACCAAGGACCCGCGTATCGCCGGCGGCTTCTGCTGGCTCTACAAGACGCTGGAGTTCCACGACAATATCCATGCTCGTAATCTGGTCGAGATCGGTCCGCGTGGCATGCTGGAAGCCTCCGACGTGGTCGAGGAGCTGATTGATCGCGGCGCCGCCTTCTATTCCGGCTGGGATGTGCGCCAGCAAGGTGTCGAGGCGGTCTGCAAGGGATTGGATCACGCCTACAACGGCACCCAGGCGGTATACGGTCACTTCGACATGGACGTTCTGGGCGGCGCCGGCCCGGCGCCCGGCGACATCCTCGGCGAACTCGCCGAACCCATCGGCCTGACCGACTACGAGTGCATCCGCATTGCGCATGAACTCGGTCTGCGCGGCGTTGACGGATTCTCTTTCATCTGCATTCCGCCGGGCTCGCCGGTGATGTACCGCGTCATCGTCTATATCATCATGTACCTGCTGGCCGGTAAGGCGATGTCCGTGCGACGCAATGTCTGACCAGTGTCGAAATCGGCGCTGGGTGCGTTGCGCGCCAGTCTAGGTTTGCGGCCTACGCGGGCCGGCGTATCTGAAAACCGGTCTTGGTCTGTTCGAAACCGGCATCGCCATAGAAACGGATCGTCGCCGGATTGGTCGAGCCTGTCAGCAGCATGACCTTGTAGCAGCCGTGACGCCAGGCGGCGGCCGTGGCCGCCTGCAACATCGCTTTGCCATAGCCGCGCTTGCGGTGATCGGGATCGGTCACGACGTTTTCGATAAGACCATAGGGCAAGCCGCCGCGTGTCAGGTTGGGGATGATAACCAGCGCGCAGCTCGCGACAAACGTTCCCTCGACGATACCAAGGAAGATGTCGCTGCCGGCGTAACAGCGGTAGCGATCGAGGATGTCGGCGGCATCCTCGAGTGAAACGGCGCTATCGGTTGGATGGAGCTTACGATAGAGGGCGAGCAACGCCGGTAGGTCGTCGGTCGTGGCGGTTCTGATGTCCATGGGTTAGCTACGGCGCACTAGGCCGTCAGACCACCATCGATAACAAACTCCGCACCGGTGACGAACCGGGATTCGTCGCTAGCCAGATAGACGATCATGTCGGCGACCTCGTGGGCCTCGCCAATGCGACCAACCGGAATCTGCCGTGCCAGCTTGCCCATCACAACATCTGGAGACTTGTGCCGGCTGACCAGCCCTTCGACCATGGGCGTCATGATGAAGGCCGGATGCACGGAGTTACAGCGAATGCCGTAGCCCTCGTTGGCGCAATGAAGCGCGACCGATTTCGTAAGCAGACGAACGGCGCCCTTGCTGGCGTTGTAGGCGCACATGTTGTGCCCGCCGATAAGCCCTGACACCGACGACATGTTGATGATCGAACCGCCTTTGGGTTTCATGGCGATGACGCCATGCTTGCAGCCCAGGAAGGTGCCGTCGGCATTGATCGCCATGACTCGCTTCCAGTCCTCGTAGGTTGTCTCCTCAACGGTTGTCGAGTCGCCGATGCCGGCGCTGTTGAGCAGAATGTCCAATCGGCCGAATCGATCGGTCACGGCCCTGGTGACACTGATCCAGGCGTCTTCGTCGGTGACGTCATGGGTAAGTGCCATACTCTCTGCGGCAAGACCGTTGGCAACGCGCTCGGCGCCGGCAAGATCAAGGTCGCTGAGCGCGACGGTCGCGCCTTCCTCGGAAAAGCGTTCGGCCGTACTCTTGCCGATGCCCGACGCCCCGCCCGTGATCAAGGCGACCTTGCCGTCCAACCGTCCCATAAGTCCTCCCTCGTTCAGTTCTTGGCGCATTGTGACCGAGATGAGGGGTCACGTCAGGACCCTCGTGGCCCGTTCACCAGCGTTGACCCGATATGCAGGATTGTATGGCGAAACGCGGCGACTATGGGGTTAGTCTCCCGGCATGTACTTCGACAAAAGATTGTGGGCCTTCACCTCGGGAATGCGCTGGCGCATCGGGCTTTCCGTGGTGGTCGGTCTGCTTGCCGCGGCGGTGGGCGTCGGACGCCTGGCGTTGCTTGGATGGTTGATCGCCCTGGTTTTCCAGGGTGCCGGCCTTGATGAGCTCATTTTGCCGATCGTCTTGGTCGCGGTCGTCATGGTGCTGCGCGGCGTGCTCGAATACGTGCGCACCATGGTCGCGCACAAGACCGCCGCATTGGCCCAGGCGCGTATCAGAAAGGCGCTCTACGACAAGGCCATTTCGCTTGGACCGGCGTGGTTCGGCCTGGAGCGCACCGGCGACGTCATCCTCTCCGTCGTTGACGGTGTCGAACAGCTTCAGACCTATTTTGGCGAGTTCCTGCCTCAGGTTCTGATCGCGCTGCTGACGCCGATCATCATTTTCTGTTTTGTCGCCTACCTTGACCTGCCGGTTGCCGCCGTGCTGGTCGCCGGTGCGCTTGTCACACTGATCGCGCCGACAATTTTCCACCAGCTGGACTACAAGGCCAGTCTGCGGCGCGCCAAGGCCTATAGCGACTTTGGCGCGGAGTTCCTCGACTCGGTTCAGGGTCTTGCGACTCTCAAGGCTTTCGGCCAGGCCGGAGCGCGCGGGCGCAGGTTGGCCGAGCGCGCACACGTCTTGGCGCGTGGCACGCTTTGGGTCAACGCGACCAATGCGCTTGGTCGCGGTATCACCGATGCCGGCATCGCCATCGCCGCGGCGTTGGCCCTTGGTCTTGGCGCCTACCGCGTGGTCGATGGCTCGATGAGCCTGGAGGCGCTGCTGATCATCCTGATGATGGGTGTCGAGCTGTTCCGCCCCTTGCGCGACCTCAGGGCCCAGCTGCATACCGGCATGCTGGGACAGGCGGCAGCCCAGTCGATCTTCCGCGTGCTGGAGGCCGATCCCGTGGTCAAGGACACCGGCCACGCATCGGCGGACAATCTTGAGCCGGTGGTCGCATTTGACCACGTCACCTTCACCTATCCCGGCAACGACGCGGCGGCGCACGCGGATCTCGACTTTACGGTCGCGCCGGGCGAGCGCGTCGGCATTGTCGGCCCCAGCGGTGCCGGTAAATCGTCGATCGTGCGTCTGCTGTTGCGCTTCTACGATCCACAGTCCGGCCGCATCACCATCGGCGGCACGGACATCCGTGATCTTTCCTTCAACGATCTGCGTTCGCAGTTCGCGGTGGTCAATCAGGACACCTATCTGTTCCACGGCACGGTCGAGGACAACTTGCGTTTCGGCAAGCCGGACGCGACCCACGACGAGCTGGTCGCGGCCGCGCGCGCCGCGAACGCCCACGGTTTCATCGAACGCCTGCCACAGGGTTACGAGACCGTGGTCGGCGAACGCGGCATCAAGCTTTCCGGCGGTCAGCGCCAGCGCATCGCCATTGCGCGTGCTCTGTTGCGCGACGCGCCGATTCTGGTTCTCGACGAAGCGCTCTCGGCCGTCGACGCGGAGAACGAGGCGGTCATCCAGCAGGCGCTGGATCGTTTGATGCAGGGTCGCACCACCCTGATCTTCGCCCATCGCCTGTCCAGCATCATCGATGCCGACCGTATCCTGGTGCTGGACGAGGGCCGGATTGTCGAGGAGGGCCGCCACGACGACCTGATGGCGCGCGGTGGCGCCTATGTCCGGCTGATGGGCGAGCAGGCCGCCGAGCGCGGCGACGACACCTTCGATCGTCCGCCGGAGCCGGAGGTCGCCGCATTGTCAGCCGCCGACACGCGCGATCTGGACACCCACATGGCCCAAGTCGAGCCGACCGACGCCATCCTGCGCGCCCAGGGCCTGGGTTGGGCCGGCGCGGCGCGGGAGCTGTTGCGCTTCGTTACGGTCGAGCGGCTGAAGCTCGCCTTCACCTTTATCTTCGGTGTCACCCGGGTGCTTGCCTTTATCGGTGTCGGCGTACTGTCGGCACTGATCGTCGCTCGTGTGCGGGCTGAACAGCCATTCGACGATCTGCTGGTCTGGCTCGCCATCGCCGCGCCGTTGGCGGGCATTCTGCATTGGCTGGAGTCGTGGTTCGCCCATGATATGGCGTTCAAGCTGCTGGCGGAAATGCGCATCCGCCTGTTCGACAAGCTGGAGAAACTCGCGCCCGCCTATCTTCTGAGGCGGCGCACCGGCGATCTCGCCGCCATGGCGACGCAGGATGTCGAGACGGTCGAGTACTTCTATGCGCACACGGTGGCGCCAGCCTTCGTCGCAGTCCTGGTGCCGACGGCGGTGCTGGTCACGTTGATCGCGTTCGGCTGGGAGCTCGCGCTCTCGCTGGTGCCGTTCCTCGCGATTGTCGTCTTGAGCCCGTTCCTGATGCGCAAGCGTCTCGACAAGCTGGGCTCGCGAGCGCGCGAGTCGCTCGGCGAACTCAACGCTTTCGCCGTCGATTCAATCCAGGGCCTGGCTGAGATCATCGCCTTCCAACAGGCAAGGCGGCGTGGCGACATCTTCGTCGGTCTGATCCACCGGGTGCAGAACCTGCGCCTGTCGTTCTACCGCGACCTCACCGTGCAGGCGGCGCTGCTGGAGGTCGCGACCGGCCTTGGCGGCCTTGCCATCATCGTGACCGGCGCGGTTTTGGTGCGTGGCGGCAATCTCGACGCCAGTCTCCTGCCGCTCCTTACCCTGCTTGCCATGGCGGCCTTCCTGCCGGTCTCCGAGATCGCCCATATCGGTCGCCAGCTTGCCGATACCCTGGGTGCGACGCGCCGGATCTTCGCGGTTGAACACGAAGCCGTGGCGGTCACCGATGGTCCGGGCGTACCGGCGCGAGCCGACAGCGGCGGCGCGGCGCTGACCCTGGACCGCGCGACCTACACCTATGACGGCCGGCGCGAACCGGCGCTCGACGATGTCTCGCTTCAGATGGCCGCCGGCACGACGGTGGCGCTGGTCGGACCATCCGGTGCGGGCAAGACCACGCTGGCGCACCTCTTGGTGCGTTTCTGGGATCCGCAGCAGGGCGCCGTCGCCATGGACGGCCACGACCTCAAGGACTACCAGCTTGATGACCTGCGCCAGCGCGTCGCCCTGGTCGCCCAGGACACTTACCTGTTCAATCAGACTCTGCGCGAGAACATCCTGATCGCGCGCCCTGAGGCGAGCGGCGAGGAACTTGAGGCGGCGGTCGCGCGTGCGTCGCTCGACGAAGTCATCGGCGGTCTGCCGCGCGGTCTCGACACGCCGGTCGGCGAGCGCGGCATGCGCCTTTCCGGCGGCCAACGTCAGCGTGTCGCGATCGCGCGCGCGTTCCTGAAGGACTCGCCCGTCCTGGTGCTCGATGAGGCGACCAGCCATCTCGATGCCGCCAACGAACGCGCGGTGCGCCATGCCCTCGACGAACTCATGCAGGACCGCACCACCGTCGTCATTGCCCATCGCTTGTCGACCGTGCGCCATGCCGATCAGATCGTCGTCATGCAAGACGGCCGCATTGTCGAGCAGGGCCAGCATGACGACCTGGTCGGCAAGTCTGGTCTCTATGCCCGCCTGGTGTCCCGTCAAATGGCCGGCGCCGCCGCGGCGGCGCGCTGAAGATCCATGCGCCGGAAGCGCGCGATCAACAGAAGCGAGACGACGGCAAGCCCAATGCCGGTGCCTATCCAAATGCCGACACCGCCCCAGCCAGCGCCAAAGCCGAGCAGGATCGACGCCGCTAGGCCGATGCCCCAGTAACCGATCACCGCGTAGACCATCGGAACGCGCGTGTCCTTCAAGCCGCGCAGCACGCCGGCGGCGACGGCCTGGGTCGTGTCGAAGATCTGCATGAAAGCGATGACGGCCAGGAACGATAGCGCGATTGGTACCAGCGGGGCGGTCGCCGCGTCCTCCAGGTCGAGAAAACCGTCGACGATCAATGGCGCGCCGAACCAGATAAGGATGGCGGCGGTCAGCGAAGTCGCGAAACCCAGGTAAAGCGCCACCCATCCTGCGCGTCTGACATCGTCATGGCGACCGCTGCCGGCGGCGAGGCCGATCCGGACGCTTGCCGCCTGCGCCAGTCCGAACGGGATCATGAAGGCGACGCCAGCCGTCTGCATGGCGATCGCATGTGCGGCCAGCGTCATCGTGTCGATCAGGCCGGCCATGAAGGTCGTGACCATGAAAAGACCCATCTCCGCCAGGATCGTGAAACCGATAGGCACGCCGATGCGCAGCATCTCGCGCATGATCGTGGGGTCGATCGTCGTGATCCGTGCCCACAGGTGATAGCGGCGAAAGCGGCGGTCGGTCAGAATGTAGCCGAGCAGGGCGAACGCCATGAACGCGTCCGCGATCGATGTTGCGAGACCGGCGCCGGCCAGTTCCAGGCGGGGCGCACCCCAGTTGCCGAACATCAGCGCATAGTTGGCGACGGCGTTGACGCCAATCGCCAGCACGACGACGACCAGCGCGCTGCGTGGCCGGCTGTGGGCAGCGACGAAGTTGCGCAGCACGACGAAGATCATCGCGGTCGGCAGCGCCCAGATGACGGTGCGCAGGTAACCTTCGGCGCGCCGCGCGTTCTCCGGGTCCTGGCCGATCAGGACCAACACGTCGGCACCCCACCATATGCCGACGCCGAACGGCAGCGACAGCGCCAGCACCAGGATGATGCCGCATTGGGTGATCGGCCGCACCTCGCTGAGCCGCCTGGCGCCCAGCGCGTGGGCGATCATCGGCGCGACCGCCGTGCCCAGGCCAGTGCCGAAGAAGAAGAACAGGGCGTTGTAGTTACTGGCGAGCGAGCCCGCCGCCAGATCGTCGGGGCCGAGCCAGCCCATCATGACCACATCGGTCACGGTGATCGCCATCTGCGCCAGGAAGGCAAGCGACAGCGGCGCGGCGAGCGCGATGAGCGCAACGGCTTCGCTGCGCCAGTATCGAGCCGGCATGCCGGCCAAAGTCGTTGAATGTGTCACGTGGGGTTCCGTTCCGTCGTTCGGGGCCTATCGAAGCGGCCCAAGTCCAGCCAAAGTGACGCCCTTAAGGCGTCGGCCGGTCAGTGACGGACGAGACCCGTCATCAGCCGGCGATGCCGGCCGGTCTCGACATGGGATGGAACGGTGGCTTGAACATGGGTTTGCTTTTACGGGCGTTTGCCCGTTGCGGTCAACAGCCGATGCGCGTGTTTATGCCGGTGGATGCCCGCCAACCCATGCACTACCCTGCCGGCTATGCGCTATCTTTCGGCAGATGTCGGCGGCACGTTTACCGATCTCGTCCTGATCGATTCCGATCGCGTCCATCTGGACAAGGTCGCGTCGACCCCGGGTAGTGCCGATGCCGTGCTGGAGGGGATTCGACGTGTCACCGACAGCGCCGGTCTCAAACCTTCCGATGTCGATCTTTTCGTGCACGGTTTCACGGTCGGCACCAACGCGTTCCTGACGCGCAATGGCGCGAAGGTCGCGATGGTGGTGTCCGACGGCTTTCGCGATGTCTTGGAGATCGGCGATCAGTTGCGGCCGCATCTCTACCGGATGACCCAGACCAAACCGCTGCCAGTCGTGCCGCGTTCGCGCGTGGTTGAGGCCGTGGAGCGTCTGGACGCCTTCGGCAAACCGGTGACCGCGCTCGGCGAGGACGAGGCGCGCCGGGTCGCTGAGGAGACCGCCGCACTGGACCCGGAAGCGGTCGCCGTTTGCCTCGCTTTTTCGTATCTCGATGCCGGGCCGGAGGAGATGATCGAGCGGCATCTGGCCGAGCTGTTGCCCGGCGTGCCGATCTATCTCTCCAGCCGCGTCAACCCGCAGATCGAGGAGTACCCGCGGGCCAACACCACGGCCGTCGCCGGTTATGTCGGACCGGTGGTCGATCGCTACGTCGCGACCCTTGATCAGGCGCTTGCCGGCGACGGTGTCGCCGCGCCGCTGCGGCTGATGCGCAGCGACGGTGGTGTCGCGACGCCGGAGGCGGCGCGTCAAAACCCGGCGGCGATGTTGCTTTCCGGGCCTGCGGGCGGCGTCATTGCAGGCGCCGCCATGGCTGGTGAGCTTGGTGTCGCCAATCTCGTCACCTTCGACATGGGCGGCACGTCGGCCGACTTCTCCGTCGTCGCCGATGGCGAGCCCCGTATGGTCATGGGACGCGAGATTGACGGCCAGCCGCTGCGCCTGCCGACGCTCGACATCGAGACCATCTCCGCTGGTGGCGGCTCGATCGCGCATGTCGATCTGGGTGGCGGCTTGCGGGTTGGGCCGCAGTCGGCGGGCGCCGATCCGGGTCCTGCCTGTTACGGCCAGGGTGGCAGCGACGCGACGGTGACCGATGCTGCCGTTGTGCTGGGCATTCTCGACCCTGATGAGTTCCTCGGCGGTGAGATGGCGCTCGATGCCGATCTCGCCCGCCGCGCGGTGCAGGAGACGATCGCCGAACCGCTGGGGCTGTCTCTGGAGGAGGCGGCGCTGGGCATTGTGCGTGTTGCCAATGCCGGCATGATCCAGGCGATCCGCAAGCTCTCCGTCGAGCGCGGCCTCGATGTCCGCGACTTCGCGTTGCTGGCTTTCGGCGGCGCGGGGCCGATCTACGCGCCCTTCATGGCGCGCGATCTCGGCATGGCCGAGGTGTTGGTGCCGACATCACCCGGTGTTTACGCCGCCCAGGGCCTATTGATGTCCGACATTCGCCACGCCCGCCAAGCTGCCTGGCAGCGGCGCTTCGCCAAGGTCGACGAAGGCGAGTTGACGGAACGGTTGCTGGCGCTGAAGGCGGAACTCGACGGCGCGCTGGCCCGCGACGGTTTATCGGAAGGCGACCGCTACTTTCGTTTCGCCGCCGATATGCGCTGCGTCGGTCAGTTCCACGAACTTTTGGTGACACTGCCCGAGCCGGGCGCGGTCGGCTGGTGGCGGGCCGACGATATCGCGGCCGCGTTTCACCGCCAGCACGAGCGCGCCTATGGCCACACCGACGAGACGGTGCCGGTCGAGTTCGTCAACCTGCGTGTCGATGCCTTCGGCCGCACGCCCAAGGCGGCGTTAGCCAAGGCGGACGGCATGACGTCGGGTTCTCCGAAACCGGCCGGGCATCGTCCGGTATGCTTGGACGCAGCCAAGGGGTTCGAAAACATGCCGGTCTACCGTCGTGAGGACGTATGTCCAGGCCACGAGATCGACGGGCCCGCCGTTATCATCCAGCGCGATACCACGACCGTGCTGCTACACGGTCAGAGCGCGACGGTCGCGCCGACCGGTGTCATCCGCATCAAGGTGGCGTCATGACAGACCACGCCGCTGAGGGGAGAACGACCATGACCGCCATCGATCCGATCAGCCGCGATGTGTTCCAGCACCAGGTCGCCGGGATCGCCGAGGAGATGTCGATGGCGCTACGCCGAGCGGCGTTCTCGTCAATCATCTGGGACATGTACGATTACGCCTGCGGCCTCTTCACGCCCGACGGCGACATGCTGAGTCAGGCCGAAACCATTCCCGCTCAGCTTGGCATCATGTCGACGGCGATCGGCTACATGTTCAAGACGATCCCGCGTGAGGACTGGAATCCCGGCGACATCATCGTGTGCAACGATCCCTATCACGGCTGCACGCACACCATGGATATCTGCCTTTTCAGCCCGGTATTCCACGATGGCGAGATGATCGCGATCACCTCGACCATCGCCCACCACGTCGATATCGGCGGCAAGGTGCCGGGTTCGGAAGGCCCGGACAATCTAGAGGTGTTTGCCGAGGGCATTATCTTGCCGCCGCTTAAGTTGATCGAGGCGGGCAAGCCGAACCAGGCGATCTTCGACATCATCGCCAATAACGTTCGCGATCCCGACGGTTCCGCCGGCGACCTCCGCGCCCAAATTGCCGGCTGCCGCACCGGCGAACGGCGTTTGTCGGAGCTGGCTGAGCGCTACGGCAACAGGGGTTTCGCTGACCTGTGTCGGGCCTGCCTCGACTACAACGAGACGTTCATGCGCCGCGCTATCGAGGCGATCCCCGACGGCACTTATGACGCCGAAGTTTTCATCGAGGACGACGTGACGACGGATCAACCGAACCGCCTGCACGCCGCCGTCATCGTCACCGGCGACGCGCTGACTGTCGACGTGACGGGATCGGAGGATCAGCGGGCCAACGGACTCAACTGTCCGGAGGCCTCAACCCATTCCATGATCCACTACGCCGTCAAGTGCATCGTTGCGCCGGAACTGCCGCAGAACCAGGGCAACGACCGGCCGGTCACGATCGCGACGCGCCGGGGTTCAATCTTCGATCCGATCCGTCCGGCCGCCGTCTCGGTGCGCCACATCACCCAGCAGGCCCTGGCCGACGTGGTCCTGCGTGCGCTGGCGCCGGTCGGTGGTGAAAATGCCGCGGCGGCGTGCCAGACGTCGTTCCCGTCCTTTGTCCTGGGCGGCTTCGACGATCGACCGGAGATGGCGAACGATGACGGCAGCCAGCCCTACTACATCATCGCGGACATTCTGGGCGGCGGCATGGGCGGCGGTCCGAAGGCCGACGGGCTGAGCGCGGTGGATACCCACGGCGGCAACTGCGCCATTCTCTCGGCTGAAATCATGGAAACGCTGTCGCCGGTCCGGGTGCAGCGCACGGAACTTGTCGAAGGTTCCGGCGGTGTCGGCCAACACCGTGGCGGACTCGGCATCCAGCGCGACTTCGAGGTGCTGGCGGAAAGCGGCATTCTGACCGGCTATTGCCAGGAGACCCGCGATGACACCGCGCCGTGGGGCTATGCCGGCGGCGGTCCCGGCGGCAAGGCGATGCTGATCAAGAATCCGGAGACGGCGAACGAAGAGAACCTCGGCAGCAAGATCGTCGGACTGCTCCTGAAGCGCGGCGACGTGCTGCGCACGAGGGGTGCGGGCGGCGGCGGCTGGGGCGACCCGGCCAAGCGCGACCCGGCGCTCGCCCAACGCGACCGTGCCGAAGGGTACGTTTGAACCCTGACACCACTTTCTTTGTTGTCGGCCGCCTTGGCCTGTACGATCCCACGTAGGCGTCACCGCGCCTGCCGTATTTTTGATCCAATCACCGTCGAGGGGCCGGGACCATGACCTTCCAGATCGCCGAGCGCTGGTTCGAGCGCAAGAAGATCGACGACGACATCACACTGATTTGGGAGCCCCATGTCGATCCGCTCGGCCGCTGCAACATCTGGCATGTGCGGGGATCTGAGACTGACCTACTGGTCGATACCGGCATGGGCATCAAGGAGCTAAGACCCGCGATCCAGGATCTCTTCGGCAAGGGTGTGATCGCGTTTGCGACGCACACCCACTTCGATCATGTCGGCGGGCTGCACGAGTTCGAGAACCGTATCGTCTCCAAACATGAGGCCGCGATCATGGAGGATGCGGATAATCGCTTCTCGCTCTATCGCGAAGACATGGACCCGGAGATCGTCAAGTGCATTGAAGACTCCGGCTACAAGATATCCGATTGCCTGATCGATGCGCTGCCGCACCCGGGCTACGACGCGCGCGCCTATCGCGTCGAACCAGCCAAGCCGACCCGCGTGGTCGACGAAGGCGACGAGGTTTCGATCGGCAACCGCAAGTTCGAAGTCCTGCATTTGCCGGGACACTCGCCCGGCAGCGTTGGTCTGTGGGAAGCAGCGACCGGCACGCTCTTCTCCGGTGACTCCGTCTATGACGGACCACTGCTCGACATGCTGCCTGAATCCGATATCCCGACCTACATCAAGACGGTCGAGCGTCTGATGGAACTGCCGGTCACCGTGGTCCACGCCGGCCACGACCCCAGCTTCGGCCGCGAGCGCCTCGTCGAACTGTGCCGCGGCTATCTGGAGATGCGCGCGGCGGCTTAGGGAGAGAACGCTCATGGCCGGAGACATGATGGCGGGCAAGGTCGCCCTGGTGACCGGTGCCGGCCGCGGTATCGGGCGCGAGATCGCGTTGTTGATGGCGCAAGAAGGTGCTGCTGTCGTGGTCAATGACCTCGGCGCGTCGCTCGATGGCGCCGGCGCCAATGAGGGGCCAGCCGCCGAGGTCGTCGCTGCGATCAAGGACGCCGGTGGTCGGGCGGTGCTGAACGCCGATAGCGTCGCCGACGCCAAGGGCGCCGAACGCATGATCGCGGCGGCGCTGGATGCCTTCGGCCGCATCGACGCGGTGGTCAACAACGCCGGTATTCTGCGCGACGCCATCTTTCACAAGATGAGCCATGCCGATTTCGAAGCGGTGATCGATGTCCACCTGCGTGGCAGCTTCAACACCAGCCGCGCCGCCGCCGCGCATTTCCGCGAGCAGGGCTCTGGCGCCTTCGTTCACTTCACCTCCACATCCGGATTGATCGGTAACATCGGTCAGGCCAACTACGCGGCGGCCAAGATGGGTATCGTCGGCCTGTCGCGCGGCATCGCGCTCGATATGGCGCGCTTCGGCGTGCGATCGAACTGCATCGCGCCGTTCGCCTGGTCGCGCATGATCGGGTCGATCCCGACGGAAACCGAGGACCAGAAGGCGCGGGTCGATAAGCTGAAATCGCTGACGCCGGCCAAGATCGCGCCGATGGCGGTGTTTTTGGCGTCCGACGCGGCGTCCGACGTGTCAGGCCAGATCCTTTGCGTCCGTGGCGACGAGGTGTTCCTGATCAGCCAGCCCCGGCCGCTGCGCTCGCTGCATCGCGACGGCGGCTGGACGCCTCAGGCGCTTGCCGATCAGATGCTGCCGGCCTTCAAATCCGATCTCTACGATCTCGACGTTTCCGGCGACGTCTTCTCGTGGGATCCCGTGTGACCGTCGATCCCGGCAAGGTCGCATCCTTCGAGATCGCGCCGTACGAAAGGGGTCATGCCGCTGACGATAGCGTGCTTTATCACCTCGGCCTGGGTCTCGGGCATGATCCCGTCGACCGCAACGTCCTGCCGTTCGTTTACCAGGACTGGGGACCGCGGGTGCTGCCGACTTTCGCCACGGTCATCGGCGATTCCAACCATTGGCTGAGCGACCCCGCGCTAGGTCTAGGGGCCGCGCCGAATGTGCACGGCGACGAGACGATCACCCTGCACGCGCCAATCCCCGCCGAAGGCACAATCAAGGGACAGAGCCGCGTCGTTGGCCTCTATGACAGGGGTTCGGGAAGCCACGCCATTCTGGTCATCGAAGAGGAGATGGTCGATGCCGATTCGGGGCAGGCGCTTGCGACGTTGCGCCAGACCGATGTGTTGATCGGTGCTGGCGGCTTCGGCGGCCCACCGCCACCGGTGCCGGAACGCGCGGCGATGCCCGATCGCGAACCGGATGCCATCCACGAACAGCCGGTTGCGGCGCAGGCGGCATTGATCTACCGCCTGTCGGGCGATCACTACGCGCTGCACGTAGAGCCGAAGTTCGCCCGCGATGCCGGGTTCGATGGGCCTATCCTGCACGGTCTGGCGACCTATGGCATCGCCTGTCACGCGGTCGTTGCCTGCTGCTGCGACCATGAACCCGAGCGCGTTCAGCGTTTCCATGGCCGTTTCAGCGCCCCGGTCTATCCCGGTGACAGATTGCGCACCCTGATCTGGCGCGACGGTTCGGCCGTTTGGTTTGAAACCCGCGCGGCTGGCCGCGACATCGTCGTGTTGGCCAATGGTCGCGCCGACTTGAAAGGACATGCCGGTGGCCATTGACTACGAATCCCTGAAGGCTTGGTCGTTTCCCGAGGAAACGCGGACCTGGACCTGGCAACAGACAGCGCTCTACGCGCTGGGCGTCGGTGTCGGTCACGATCCGGTCGACGAGAACGAACTCCGCTTCGTTTACGAAAAGGAGATGAAGGCCTTGCCGACCATGGCGGTGGTTCTGACACCGCCGGGGTTCTGGCTGCGTGATCCCAAGACCGGTGTCGATTGGAAGAAGGTCGTCCACGGCGAGGAGAGCCTGACGCTACATCGCGCGATCCCCGCCGAAGGCACGTTCCTGACGCGCAGCCGGGTCGAGGAGATTATTGACAAAGGCGAGGGCCGTGGTGCGCTGCTTTATATGCTGCGCGACATCATCGACGCCTCGACGAACCAGCCGGTCGCGACCATCCGGCGCACGACGTTCGCGCGCGGCGACGGTGGCTTTGGCGGGCCGTCCGGTCCGGTGCGCCAGCCCCATCCGATGCCCGAACGCGATCCCGATCACGTCTGCGATCTCCCGACTTTGCCGCAGCAGGCCTTGCTCTACCGGCTCAATGGTGACGATAACCCGCTCCATGCCGATCCCGACGTTGCCAAGGCGGCCGGTTTCGACCGTCCGATCCTGCATGGGCTCTGCACGTTCGGTATCGCCGGGCATGCGGTCTTGAAGACCCTGTGCGACTATGACCCCACGCGCCTCAAACGGTTCGACGTGCGGTTTTCCGCGCCGGTGTTCCCCGGCGAGACGATCCGCACAGAGCTGTGGGTCGACGGCACGACCGTGTCGCTGCGCGCGCGCGTCGACGACCGCGATGCCGTCGTCTTGAACAACGGCTTGGTGGAACTGGCGTCATGACCGGGCCGGACGCACAGTACGCCGCCTACCTGGAAGCCGGAGCCCTGCACATCCAGCAATGCGGCGGGTGCGGACGGTATGTCTTCTTCCCGCGCATCCTGTGCCCCTATTGCGGCAGCGATGACCTGACGTGGCGGCAGGTGTCCGGCAGGGGCACGGTCTATGCCACAACGGTCATCCGCCGCCGACCGGAACAGGGTCCGCCCTACAACCTCTGCATGGTCGACCTGGAAGAAGGCGTCCGGCTGACCAGTCGCGTCGAAGGGCTGGCGCCCGAGGACGTCGAGATCGGCATGTCGGTCACGGCTAGGATCACGAAGCAGGACGGCGAACCCTTCGTCGTCTTCGATCTGGCATGAGCTTGCGCGGCAAGACCGCGGCGGTTGGTGTCGGCCTGGCCGGCCTGGGTGAGGCGCCGGGCTTCAGCCATCTCGATCTGACCGCGATGGCGGTCAAGGATGCGCTGGACGATGCCGGCCTGACGCTTGGCGATGTCGACGGATTGTTCACCGCCAATCTGCAGAACATTTTTGCGCCACTGAATGTCGGCGAATACCTGGGCATCAGGCCCAAGGTCAGCGACGGCACGCAGATTGGCGGGTCGTCGCCGGTCGCGCACCTGTTGTGGGCCGCCTTGGCGCTCGATGCCGGTTTGTGCGATGTCGCGCTTATCTGCTACGGCAGCAACCAGCGCAGCGCTGCCGGTCGCCTGGTATCGCCGTCGACCGGCGAACCGTTGATTTACGAGACGCCTTATGGCCCGCGCTATCCGATCAGTTCCTATGCGCTTGCGGCGTCGCGTCACATGTATGAGTTCGGCACGACACGTGAGCAACTGGCCGAGGTCGCGGTCGCCGCGCGTCAATGGGCGGCGCTCAACTCGGACGCCATGATGCGCGATCCCCTGACGGTCGATGATGTCCTCGCCAGCCGCTTGGTTTGCGATCCCCTCAGCGTGCGCGATTGCTGTCTGGTAACCGACGGCGCCGGCGCGATCGTTCTGACGCGTGCCGACCACGCCGGCGATCAGCCGAAACCGCCGGTTTATCTGTTGGGTGTCGGTCAGGCGCACTGGCACCGCCAGATCTCGCAGATGCCCGATCTGACGGTGACGGCGGCAACGGAAAGCGGCGTCCGGGCATTCGCCATGGCAGGCTTGTCACCGGCCGAGATCGATGTCGCCGAACTTTATGACGCCTTCACCATCAACACGGTTCTGTTCCTGGAGGATCTCGGTTTTTGCGCCAAGGGGGAAGGCGGTCCCTTCGCCGCCAGCGGTGCCATCGCGCCGGGCGGCAGTCTGCCGGTCAACACCAATGGCGGTGGCCTGTCATGCGTGCATCCCGGCATGTACGGCATCTTCACCGTCATCGAAGCCATACAGCAACTGCGTGGCGAGGCGGGCGAGCGCCAAGTCGGTGGCACCGAGACGGCCGTCAGTCACGGCAATGGCGGCCATCTGTCGAGCCAGGTGACGGCAATCTGGGGCAACGCCGCCACGCTGTGATGCCTGGACCGTGGCGGCCCGCCGTGTTGATATCCTTCTATCGGACTGAGGAGGAGCCATGGACGGGTACAACTATTCGGTCTTTGCGCCGACAGACGAGGACATGGAGAAGTTCTCGCGTTTCTACGAGGCGCCGAACGCCGGGACCGTCGCGCCGGACTTCGCGCTCGACGATCTGGCGACCGGCGATACCGTGCATTTAAAGGAGCTGTGGAAGCGCGACGCCGTCATCATGGAGTTCGGCAGCTACTCCTGAGCCTACTGCACCATGGCGGCCGCGGCGATGGAAGACATCGCCGGCCGGTACGCCGATCGGTCCGTGCGATCGGTCTTCATCTATGTGCGCGAGGCCCATCCGGGTGAATTCCTGCCACCCCATGACTCGATGGATATGAAGCGCGAGCACGCGCGTGCCTTCGTTGGGGAACAGAACATCCAGCGTCCGGTGTTGATCGATACGCTCGACGGGGCCTGCCACAACGGCTACGGCCAGTTGCCGAACATGACGTGGATCGTCGGCCGTGGCGGCCTGATTTTGTACAAGGCCGCCTGGACGCGACCGGATGATGTCGAGGCGGCGCTTGAGGAAAGCCTCGGCGGTTACATGCGCCGGCGCAAGGAGCAACTGATGCCGGCCTATTCGGAGCGCATGATTTGGCGTGCCGAAGAGAACGAGCGGTTTATCGAGATCGGCAAGCGCGCGGGACCCCAAGCGATCGCCGATCTGTTCGGCGAGGAGGCGGCCAGGAGAGCCTTTGAAGACTAGTCCGATCACGCGGCTCGGCGCCGTAGTCATTGCCTTGGCTTCTTTGATTTCCGGTCCGACCGCTTGGGCCGATCATGGTGACATCGCGGCGCGCTACGTCATTGTCACCTATGATCCCGTCAACGAAGAAACAACCACCCTCGCCAGGGTGATCTTGGAGGGCACTGGTCTGGCGTGTCCCGCTTTCCAGCGTCTTGACCAGAATGGTGACGTGGATGGAACGCTCAACTCGACAACGCGGGACAATCCCGATGAGGAGGCTTTTCCGGTAACCGTGTGCGAGGCGGTCATGCCACTCGGGGTCCGCGCCGCGATCGACGGGGTGGTACTGCCCAGCTACACGTCTGAGCCCGAACGTTTGGTCGTTATCGGTGACAGTGGTTGCGATGGGGGCGCCACACAGGACTGCGCTTCGGAGTGGCCGTTTGCCGGCATCGCCGCGCACGCGGCTGCGGGCAATCCCGATCTGGTCATCCATGTTGGCGACTGGAACTATCGCGGTACGCCGCAGAAGGAAGTCGACGGCCAGACGACCTACGACAGCTGCATGCCTCGACCTGGCCGGCCGTGGGTCAACACGACGGCCGGCGATACATGGCAGACATGGTGGCTGGATGTTTTTGAGCCCGCATCGGCGCTGATGGCGACTGCGCCTTGGGTGATCGCGCGCGGTAATCATGAGCTTTGCAGCCGTGCGGGGCGGGGATGGTTTTATCTCCTTGATCCCCGCTCGGTGTTGCTCGATCCCTATCGTGCCCTGCCGGTTTGTGACGCCCTGACCGTGCAGACCGGCGCCTATGCGCTCGACCTAGGGCCGATCCGCGTCGTCATCATGGATTCAGCCAATGCCTGCGACGAAACGGCGTTCCAGGACGAGGCGTCCTTCGCGTATCAGGCGCGCGTCTACGCCCAACAATTCGACCAGGTCGCCGCGCTCGCCCGTGGCTCGGAGAAGCCGGTCTGGCTGATCACGCACCATCCCATTTGGACAGCGGTTCACTATGAAGGCGAGTCGGAGGTTGTGCAGCTTAACGCGGCGCTGCAGCGCGCACTCAAACAGTCTCTGATGTCATCGTTGCCGCCGTCCATCACGCTGGTGCTGAGTGGCCATGTACACGAGTTTCAGGCGGTCACGTTCGATGATGACCGTCCGCCGCAGCTTATTATCGGCAATTCCGGTGGTACACTGGACATCAATCTTCTGAACAGTCCTTACGAGACCGATGTCGACGGCGAGCCGGCCTCCGTGCTGTCACTGTCGGCCAACATCAGTCCGGACCACTTTGGCTATCTCGATATGACGCTGAAGGCCGATGGCACCATGAAGGGCGAAGTGCACAGCTTCAGGCCGGACGGAACCGCCACAGGTCGCGTCATCGCCGTCTGCTCGCTGCCGGTGGGCTGGGACGGGGTCTGTCGGCTTGGCCCTTGAGGTGATTTCACAACCATAGATCGTTTGAGACGGGCCGAAGAGACCGGCTAGAGTGCGGACAACAGACCTCTACGGGATGATCGATGAGTCGAGACCCGCGCTACGACGTGTTGTTCGAGCCTGTTCAGATCGGACCGGTCCAGGCACGCAACCGCTTCTACCAAGTTCCCCACTGCAACGGCATGGGCGTGCAGTACCCAAGCGCCATGGCGGCGATGCGCGGCATCAAGGCCGAAGGCGGCTGGGCGGTCATCTGCACCGAGGAGTGCGACTTTCACGCCACCGGCGATGTCACGCCGGCGATCGAGGCGCGGTTGTGGAGCGAGCAGGACATTCCGATCATGGCACGCATGACCGAGGCGGTGCACCGCCATGGCGCGCTTGCAGGCTGTGAACTGGTCTATGGCGGGCCGGCCGGCCACAACCGGCTGTCGCGCGAGATTGTGATGGCGCCGTCCGCCATGCCGGTCTTCGGCAGCGAGCCGGGCCAAGCGCGCGCCATGGACAAGACCGACATCAAGAACTTCCGGCGCTGGCACAAGCAAGCGGCGCTGCGTGCCCGCGACGCTGGTTTCGATATCGTCTATGTCTACGCGGGCCATAACCTGTGCTTGATGCAGCATTTCATTTCGCGCCGCTACAACTTCCGCACCGACGAGTACGGCGGCAGCATCGAGAACCGCACGCGGCTGATGCGCGAGGTGATCGAGGATACCAAGGAGGCGGTCGGCGATACCATGGCGGTCGCGGTGCGTTTCGCCGTCGATGAATTGGCTGGCGATCAGGGCATCGTGGCGAAGGACGATGGAACGGCCGTCGTCGAGCTGCTTGCCGAATTGCCCGACCTCTGGGACGTCAACATCAGCGAATGGGACAACGACTCCCAGACCGCGCGGTTCGCCGAGGAGGGGTTCCAGGAGGAATTCATCGGCTTCGTCAAGAGCAAGACGTCGAAGCCGGTGGTCGGTGTCGGCCGCTATACCAGCGCCGACCGCATGGTCGGTCTGGTAAACAAAGGCGTGCTGGACATGATCGGCGCGGCGCGCCCGTCGATTGCCGATCCGTTCCTGCCGAAGAAGATCGAGGAAGGCCGTATCGAAGACATCCGCGAGTGCATCGGCTGCAACATCTGCGTCTCCGGCGACTACATGTTCATGCCCATGCGCTGCACCCAGAACCCGACCAAGGGTGAAGAGTGGCGTCGCGGTTGGCATCCCGAGCACATCGCGCCGCAGGAGAGCGACGACAGCGTCCTGATTGTCGGCGCCGGCCCGGCCGGGCTTGAATGCGCCCGCGCGCTGGGCCAGCGCGGCTACGCGGTGTCGTTGGCCGAGGCCGAAACGGAGTTGGGCGGCCACCTGAACAGGGTCAGTCAGCTTCCGGGACTGTCGTCGTGGGCACGTGTGCGCGACTATCGCATTGGCCAGATCCAGAACATGACGAACGTTGAGGTCTTTCTGGACAGCCGCCTGAACGCCGACCACGTGCGTGAGTTCGGTTTCGACCATGTGGTCCTGGCGACCGGGTCGTCGTGGACACGTGACGGTATCGGCGAAACCCATCGACGCGCCATAACCGGCTCAGACGGCAATCACGTCTTTTCGCCAGACGATGTTATCGCCGGCGCTGCCATGACGGGCCCTGTCGTGATTTTTGATGACGAGTACTACTTCATGGCGAGCGTCCTGGCGGAGAAGCTTCGCGCCGACGGTCACGAGGTCGCCTATGTGACACCGGCCGCCGATGTCGCGACCTGGACCCACAATACCATGGAACAGGGGCGCATCCAGGCCCGCCTCTTGGAACTGAATGTCGCCGTCTACACAGCGCAAAGCGTCGCGGCCATCGCAAATGGCGGCGTGGAGTTGGCCTGTGTCTATACTGGTCGCCGTCAGAACGTATCGTGTGGCAGCGCTATCCTGGTAACCATGCGTCGGCCGGAAGATAGTCTTTATCACGACCTGATGGCCGACTCCGATGCCCTCGACTCCGCCGGCATTCGCTCGGTAACGCGCATCGGCGACTGCCTGGCACCTGGCCTGATTGCGACTGCCGTCTATAGTGGCCACAAGTACGCCCGCGAGATGGATGCGCCGCCTTTGATCGACGAGGTGCCGTTCCGGCGCGAGGTGGTGGAACTCAGCAACGACTGGCCGGTGAACTGACCATGACACGTGACCCCCGCTACGACATTCTTTTCGAGCCGGTCCAGATCGGGCCTGTCACCGCACGCAACCGGTTCTATCAGGTGCCCCATTGCAATGGCATGGGCCGTACCTTTCCCTCCAGCATGGCGCGCATGCGCGGCGTCAAGGCCGAAGGCGGTTGGGCGGTCATTGCGACCGAGCAGATCGATATTCACCCGACGGCGGACATCACCCCGGCAACCGAGGGCCGCCTGTGGTCGGACGAGGACATCCCCTACCTCGCGCGCATGTGCGATGCGGTCCATGAGCATGACTCGCTGGCCCTGATCGAACTGACCCACAACGGCAAGTTCGTCACCAATGCCTATAGCCGCGAGGTGCCGATCTTCCCGAGTCACATGCCGGTCGTCGGCACGTTCCCGGTGCAGGCGCGCGCCATGGACAAGCAGGACATACGCGATTACCGCCGCTGGCACCTGGACGCCGTGAAGCGTTCAAAAAAGGCGGGCTTCGACATCGTCTGCTGCTACGCCGCACACAATCTGTCGCTCGCCGGCCAGTTCATGCTGCGTCGCTACAACCACCGCACCGATGAATACGGTGGCAGCCTGGAGAACCGCGTGCGCCTGTTCCGTGAGATCACCGAGGAAGCAAAGGATGCGGTCGGCGACACCATGGGTGTCGTCGCACGTTTCGCGGTTGATGAACTGCGTGGCGCCGACGGTATGGAATGGGACAAGGAGGGCCGCGAGATCATCGAGATGCTGGCCGAATTGCCCGACCTGTGGGACGTCAACGTTGCCGAGTGGCACAACGATTCGCAGACCAGCCGTTTTTCCGAGGAAGGGTTCCAGGAACCGTTCATCGAGTTCGTTAAGAAGGTGACGACCAAACCGGTCGTCGGCGTCGGACGTTACACATCTGCCGACCGCATGGTCTCCGTCATCAAGAAAGGCATCATGGACATGATCGGCGCGGCGCGCCCGTCGATCGCCGATCCCTTCCTGCCCAAGAAGATCGAAGAAGGGCGCATCGAGGACATTCGCGAGTGCATCGGGTGCAATGTCTGCGTCAGCTGGGACATGTCGACCGCGCCCATGCGCTGCACCCAGAACCCGACGAAGGGCGAGGAATGGCGAAAGGGTTGGCATCCCGAGCGCATCGAGCCGAAGTCGACCGACGATACGGTGTTGATCGTCGGCGCCGGGCCGGCCGGTCTTGAGGCCGCGCGCGCGTTGGGCCAGCGCGGCTATGACGTGACGCTGGCGGATGCCGCGGATGAGCCGGGCGGCCGTGTGACCCGAGAAAGCAAATTGCCGGGATTGAGCGCGTGGGCCCGAGTTCGCGACTACCGGACCTATCAGCTCCAGCAAATGCCCAATGTCATGATGTATCCGGGAAGCGCGTTGGACGCGGCGCAGATCAGGGAGTTCGGCGCATCAAGCGTGGCCTTGGCGACCGGCGCGACGTGGCGTCGCGACGGCTTTGGGCGCGCCCACCAGTTTCCGATTCCCGGCACCGACGGCGCCAACGTTTTCACGCCCGACGACATCATGGCCGGTACCACGCCGGAGGGACCTGTCCTCGTCTACGACGACGACCATTACTACATGGGCGGCCTGATCGCCGAGAAGCTTCGTGCCGATGGTGCCGACGTTGTCCTCGTGACGCCTGAGGCAAAGGTCTCGGCCTGGACCGATCAGACTCTGGAACAGACGCGTATCCAGGCGCGCTTGATGGAGATCGGGGTCGACATCATCCTCAGCCACACCCTGCGCGTCATTGGCAATCGCGATGTCACGCTGGCGTGCGGCTATACCGAGCGTGAACGCTCGGTGCCGGCGTCCGCCGTCGTGATGGTAACGTCGCGAGAGCCGATCGATCAGGTCTATTGGGAGCTGGTGGCCAATCAAGAAGGCTTGGCCGATGCCGGGATTACGTCGGTGCGCCGTATCGGTGACTGCTATGGTCCGGCGACAATCGCGGCGGCGGTCTACGAAGGGCACCGCTATGCCCGTGAACTCGGCGCGGAACCCATGGGCGACATTCCCTTCCGCCGCGAGTTGACCGCGCTATCGGCGGATTTCTGACCGGCAGGCGCACCGCTTCGTCGTGGCGACTAGGAGGCGTTGATGCTCGTCAGATCGGTCCACACGATCTTCACGTGCGGGAGGTCGTGGCCAAAGATCGGCTTCGTCTTGGTTTCGGCTTCCTGGCCGCCAATTCTTCCGTAGAACGCCCGTGCGCGCCGGTTGTCCTTGAGCACCCAGAGATGGGCGGACGCATGGTCGCGTTCGATGAGCTCAGACGCCGCGTGCGCCATGAGCTGCCGACCAAGGCCGCCTGAGCGGCGTTCCGGCAGCACATGCAGATTGTCGATGAACGGGTCGGGCTCACACCACACCGCGATAAAGCCGACGATATCCGGGTCCTCAAGGACCAACACGACATCATCCTTGGTAACGACCCTGTCGTGCCACTGTGTGGCGAGGTCATTGCCGACGTCGTTGCCCAAATAGGCCGCGGGCAAGATATCGCGATAGGCTTCGCGCCAACTTGCCGCGTGAACGGTCGCGATGGCTGCTTTATCGGATTCTGTGGCCGGTCGTATGATCATGGCGCGGCTCAACGATGAACGTTCAGGCGGTGTAGTCGCAACCGCTAGATTGTTATCGTGACAATGCCGCCGGGATCCTGTCAGTGTGTCGCGTGAGCTGATGTGGCTGCTTGGACCACGGAGGTCCGCGCAGTCAGGTTGCCGTGGGGGGACGGCCGGATGAACTTGTCCGTACTGGGACTGCTCTTTGTCATCATGGTCGATGTCGCGGGTCAGGGGCTGATCCTGCCGATCATCAATACGTTGGTGATGGATCCCGGTACAGGTCTGTTGTCGCAGAGTGCGTCGACATCAGAGCGCCATTTCAGCTTTGGTCTGGTCATCGGTGTCTTCTACCTCTCCTGGTTTTTGGGCGCGGTCTACATCTCCAAGCTCTCCGACAGCATCGGACGCAAGAACGGTATCCTGATCTGCCTTGCCGGCGCGTTTGCCGGTTACGTGCTGACCATCCTTGCCGTCATGGTCGGCAGCCTGTGGCTGATGGTGCTGGGACGTGTCATCACTGGCTTCACGGCCGGCAGCATACCGATCGCCCAGGCGTCGCTGGCGGACCTCAGCGATGACGATGCGATCAAGACACGCAACATGGGCTACAGCGTCGCGGCCTTGAGCATCGGACTGGTCGCTGGCCCGATCCTGGCTGGCGTCCTGTCCGACACGGCGCTGCTTGGCGGTATCGCCTCGCTTAATCTGCCGTTTTACGCTGCGATGGTGTTGGTACTGGTCGCGGCGTTCCTGATCGCCTTCTTCTTTGATGACAAGCTAAAGGAGCGGGCGCCGCTCAAGATCGGTCCGCTTGACGTGTTCCGTTTGCTTTGGCGGGCGACGCAAAAGGCCGCTGTGCTGCGCATTTCGTTCGTCTTCTTTTTCTTCATGTTCGTCTGGAACACCTGCTTCGTCTTTGTCGACAACCTGCTGTCCAGCCGGTTCGCCATCGGCACGCTGGGTACAAGCATGGCGTTGCTTGTCTTCGGCGCCGCGCTCATCGTGTCGAGTTCGTATCTGGTCGCCATCGCCAACGACCGCTTCTCGAAGTTGACCATCGTCGTTGGCGCCGGAGCCGTCATGCTGCTGGCGACGACCGCGATTGCATTCGCACCGTCACCGGCTGTCGTCTATGTCGCGATCGTGCCGTTGGCGATTGGCTTCGCTATCGGATACCCGTGCCTGCTCAGCCTCTATTCGGCCAGTGTCGACGCCAGCGAACAGGGCTGGGTGATGGGCGTGCAGACGGCGCTGTGGACGCTGGGCGCGGGCCTGACATCCCTGATCGGCGGTGAACTGACCGCCATCGACATTCGATCGCCATTCTTTCTCGCGATGGGATCAGGGCTTCTGTCTTTGATTTTGATTGCCCTTGTCTGGCGGACGCCGGCCGTGAGAGCGGTCCTGCGGCCGGAGCAGGGCGGTTCATGATCTAACAGCAGCGCGCAGGGCCCCAATGTCGCGCAGATAGGGCAGCCGGGCCTGCATCGCGGTTACGCGTTCCATATCGAGGTCCGCGACGATGAGCTCTTCGTCGCTGCCGGCACGCGCCGCGTCGCTGCCGTCGGGTGCGGCGATGCAGCTCGCGCCCAGATAACGCGCGCCGTTCTCGACGCCCGCATGGTTGGCATAGAGCAGCCAGACACCGTTCTCAAATGCCCGGGTCGGCATGAGTTGCATCGCCACCGACCGCCATTGTTCGGCCAAGGCGGTCGGCGCGACAATGACATGGACGCCTGCTTCGGCGGCGGCGCGCACAGCCTCGGGAAACTCGGCCTCATAGCAAATCAGGGCGCAGCACCGGACATCGTCCAGAGAGAACACAGTCATGGTATCGCCGGGTGCAAAGTGCTCGGGCTCCATGCCGGGCGGCAGGACGGTTTTGCGGTGGTTCGCCACGAGTTCCCCGGTCGCGCCGATTACGGCCGCCGCGTTGTAAACGGTGTCGCCGTCGCGCTCGGGATAACCATAGACGATTGCGGTGCCTTGTGCCCGGGCAACCTCACCCATCGCCGTCATGACCGGTCCACCGCGTGGCTCGGCGCGTTCGTGCAGCAGCTCACCGACGTTATAGCCGGAGGCGAACAGTTCCGGGCAGACGACGAGATCGAGGTCACTGCCATCGATGGCAGTGCGTAGCCGATCTACGCGCTCGCGCGGCGTCAAGCCGGCGCAGGCGCCCTGATAGATCCCGGCGCGCATCGCCTAGCGATCCACTACCAGGATTTCGCGCGGGTACTCGGTCAGATAATCCGCGCCGGTTTCCGTCACCACAATGGAATCACCGATGCGCCCGCCGAGCTTGCCATCAACCGATATGCCGCCGTCGACGGCAAAGGTCATGCCGGGCTGCAGAATGGTGGTGTCGCCTGCCTTGAGCTCCGGTGCCTCCAGATACGACATGCCGATGGAACGGCCGGTGCGGTAACCGGTCTCGTAGCCCCTGTCTTGGTAGACCGCGTTGGCGGCATCGGCGACCGATTCGGCCGTCACGCCAGGCTTGATGGCACCGATGGCGGCCTGTTGCGCGTCGATGGCGCATTGCTGGACCCTGATGGCGTCGTCCGACACCTGCTTGACGAAAAACATGCGGTCGAAGCCCAGTTTGTAGAGCTTGAATTGCGCCATGTTGCAGAAACAGAAGTAGACGGGATCGCCCTTCTCCAGCGGCTTCACACTGGCGCGCCGGTGAACCATGGAGGTGTCGCGGCCGGACTGCATGATCTGAAGATTGTGGATCATGGGCGATATGAAGGCGTCCCAACCCTTCGCCGTCAGAAAGCCGGCCGCCGCGCGCGTCCCGGCGTTGATGACCGCGAGCGCCGCCTCGTATTCCGGCGCGCCCTCGGCAAGCGCGCCTTCGGCGGCCGCCATCATGGCGCCGGCGATTGTGCCGGTCTGGCGCATGACCTCGACCTCTTCCGGCGATTTGATCATGCGCATCGCGCCGAGTTCGTCGGAGACGTCATGAAGCACTGTGCCGGGCAGGCATTCGTCGAACCAGTTGCGCACGATCGCCGGCAGCGCGGCGGCCTCGATGCCGACGCGGCCGGGTCTCTCGCCCAACGCATCGCGCAGCACGTTCTCCCAGCGGCGCGCGCCCGCATCCTCCCAGGTTTCGATGGCCTCCACCCAGGTCATGGCCGACACCATTTCGCTTTCCATCAGCGGCGTCACAACGACCGGCGGCGCGTCGGGTCGGACAAGCAGAAAGGTCGGACGGCCGAACTCCACTGACAGATAGCCCCAGAAACCGGCGAGATAGGCGATCGAGCTCTCGTCGGTCATGACCGCGACGTCGATACCGGCGTCTGCGAGCCGTTTCTGAAACGCGACTGTCCGTTGGCGTGCTTGGTCGAGCATGGTGTTGGTCCCTGGCGGCATAGGTGCGTTCAGTCCGTATCGATGACGAGCGACGCTTCGGCTTCGATCAGATCCCAGTCTACATCGAGGCCCAGACCTGGACCCTCCGGTGCGCTGACGCACCCGTCGGCTTCAATTCGTATCGGGTTGGCGCAGGCGTATTCGTAGTGTTCGACCGGAACCGGCTGTTCGAAATAGGTGCAGCCGGCGACGCCCAGCATGACGTGCAGGTTTGCCGCCTGACTGAGCGGGTAACCATAACTTTGCAGTTCGGTTTTCATGCCGTTGGCCTCGGCCAGCGCCATCACCTTCATGGTCACCTGAATGCCGCCGACATTCGTGGGATCACAGCGCAGGCGAGACCAGGCGCCGCGCTCGATCGCTTCGGCCATGTCGGAGAGCTCGACAATCGTGTTGCCGGCGGCGAGAACATCGACACCAACGGCGCGCCTTAGTTCGGCATAACCGTCGAGGTCCGTATCGGTCAGTGGCGCCTCCAGCCAGTCGCAGGGCATGTTGGTCAGTGCGCGGCCCAGTGTCACCGCATCATCGAAGTCATAGCGCTGCTCAAGATCGACCATGAAGCGCAGTCCGCTCGAATCGAATGCCTTAGACACCGCCGCTGTCATCTCCAGATCGAATGTGGGATCGCATTGGGTGTGGAACTTAACCGCCGGGAAACCCAGCCCCTGGACCAACCGGCAATAGTCGAGATACTCCTCAACGGTTTCGTACACCGGGCTGCTGGCGTAAGCGGGGATCCGCTCGCGTTGACCGCCCAAGAGCCGGAAGAGCGGCATGCCGGCGGCGCGCCCGAAGGCATCCCACATCGCGATATCCAGCAGCGACTCGGGATCGGGAACGGGCGCCGATCGTTTGGCCAACAATGCCGCGGTAACCGCGTCGCGCTCGAGCAGGCTGCGACCCAAGACATCACCGACGATAGGGCGAAAGGCCTCGGCATAAGCGTGTTTCCCGTCAACCGGATCACCGGAATCGGCGCCGGATGCGCCTTCAATGCCGCCACGGGTCGTCAGCCGGACGACATGGTGGTGCATGGTGTAGTGGTCTTCTGTCCCGGTGAAGCGGTACGGCGGTGTGACATCGGGTGCGACGACATAGACGCGCACGCGCGTGATTTCCAAATCGTTCTTATCCAAACGCGTCATGCTGCCTCACGCAGTGTATCGAAGTATGCGAACGCATCGTTTTCGACTCGTGTCCAGTCGATGTCGAGTCCCAGGCCGGGCCCATCGGGGGGCGCGATCTCTCCCGCCTCATTGATGCGTGGCGGCTCGTTCATCTCGTATTCGTAGTCGGTCTCAGGGACTGGTTGTTCGAAGTACTGACAGTTGCCGAGACCGAGCGCCATATGCAGACAAGCAAGCTTGCGACCTTCAAAGCCATAACTCTGCAGTTCGACTGTCATGCCATGACTGTTAGCCAGCGCCATCGCTTTGCGCGCCGGACCGATGCCGCCGGCATGGGTCGGGCCTGTGCGCAAATGGGTCCACGCAGCAGACGCGATGCCGCCACGAAGGTCATCCAGTCGGGTCAGCGTGTTGCCCGCGGCCAATACGGGCACATCAACCGCACGACGCAACGTCGCATAAGCGTCGAGATCACGGTCGGGCAGGGGCGCCTCGAACCAGAGATAATTGCGTTCGGCGAGTGCCTTGCCGACACGAAGGGCGCTATCGAGATCGTAGCGTTGTTCGACATCCAACATGAACCGCATGTTCCGGCCGTGGGCCGCATCGACCGCCGCGACCATCTCCAGATCCCAGTCGGGATCACAGCGGGTGTGTAGTTTGGCGGCGCGGTAGCCGCGCGCCTTCAAGTCGCCGACAAAGCTGACGTAGTCATCGACCGCGTCAAAGACAGGCGTGCTTGCATAAGCGGGCATGCGATCAGCGGCACCGCCAAGCAGCCGGTGTAGCGGTAGGCCCGCGGCCTTCGCCGTAAGGTCCCATAGCGCAATGTCGATCAGGGATTCGGCCAGGTGCCGCGGATCGTGGGAATAGCGCAGCAGCCGGTCGTTGACCGCTTCACGCTCCAGAGCTGACGCGCTCATAACCGATGGCGCGAGGTCGTTCAGCCGATCGAACAGGCTTCGATCAGCCTTGCCTGTCGGTTCTCCCGGTTGGCCCTGCGGCACGTTCGACGTGTTGCTGGCAACGCCCTCCAGGCCATTGCGCGCCGTCAGTCTAAGGATGTTGTCCGTGACCCGAACGAAGCCGTCCTGCCCGGACCAGCGGTACGGAGGTGTTGACCTGGGCGCGACCGCATAAACGCGCGCGCGAACGATATCGAGATCGCGTGTCAAAGAGTGGACCCCCCGGACGATCCTTAACGTCCGGGGGATCCTACAGACCTCGGCGTCCGCGCGACAGTGGCTAGGTTACCGGCCGGCGCTTCAGTGGTAACCGATGATGTGACGGCTTCCCGGCACGATATAGGGGTTGCCGTAGCGATCGTAACACTGCGTCCCGCCGATCACCACGCGGTTGCCGTAGCTGTCATAGCTGTGTTTGCGCACCGAATGGCAGGACCGTTGGTAGCTGTTGTAGCCGTGATTGTTGTAGCCATGATTATTGTAGCTGTTGCCGTGGTAGTAGTTCTTCCCGTGACCATAACCATGATTGCGGTTGTTATGGCCGCCATAGCCGAAGAAATAGGAATAGCCCGGCGAATAGCCGTAGTTGAAGTTGCCTGCCGAAGCGGCGGCAGGTGCCAGCAGCAGGCCGGCAAGACCGGCTGCCAGCAGCAGGCGAAGACGGTGACCCATTACGCATTCCCTCGTTTCGTTACCCCCACCCGCTAGAACGTCCATGGTCCGGTGGACCATACGGCGTTGCTCTAGGCCTCACCGAGACGTGATGGGCGGCTCATCTGCCCTTGAAGTCCGGTTGGCGCTTCTCGGCAAAAGCCCGCGCGCCCTCCATGAAATCGTCGGAGAAGAGCATCCGCTCATAGGTCGGTAAGCCGCTCTTGCCGGTGCCGCCGCCTTTGATGGCACGATGGGTGACCTCGAACGACTCGGGGAGCGAGAGGTGCATCATGGCGCCGAGTGCTTCCTTCAGCGCCTGTAGGGCGAGCGGCGCGCCTTCGGCAATCTCGTCGGCGAGGGCACGCGCGCGATCCATCAGCTGGTCGTGCGGCACGACGTCATGGACGAGACCCCAGTGTTTGGCTTCTTCCGCCCCCATGCGCCGCCCGGTCAGGAACAGCTCCACGGCAACGTTATAGGGCAGGCGCCGGGGCAGGCGTTGGATTGCGCCGGCATCGGGCAGGAAACCGCGCTGCATCTCGGGCAAGAAGAACTCGGCATTGTCGGCGGCAACCAAGACGTCGCAAGCCAGCGCGATCTCGAAACCGCCACCCACGGCAATGCCGTTAACGGCGCCGATCACCGGTTTCGTGAGATCCCAGAACTCGACAATGCCGGCAAAGCCGCCGGGCAGTCCGTCGGCCGAGGCGAGAGCATCGGCGTTGTCGTCGATCGCCGCAATCTCCTTCAGATCCCAGCCCGCGCTGAAAACCCTGTCACCGGTCGCCGTAACAAGTCCGACGCGCAGTTCATTATCATCTTTCAACCGGCACAGTGATCGGTACATCTCATCGCTGAACTGCCGGTTGATGGCGTTGACGGGCGGCCGATCCATGGTGATCTCCAGAACCCGTCCTCGTTGGCTGGCGTGGACATACTCGTTCATGACATCGATCCTTTGCTTAGCAATACGTCAGCAAGAAGGGGATCATGCACGCGTGACGCGTTCGCGGTATCGCCATAATCCCTTGGTCAGCTTAGGGCCTTGAGAACGCGACTTGCACTCAACGGGCTGCTGTCGCATAGAATCGCTTAAGAACACCTAAAAAATGGGTGTTTGCGATCCGCATAATGGGAGGCACAACATGGATTTCGTACGTAAGTTCGCGACCGCTACCGCGGCTGGCGTCCTTGTCCTGGGACTGGCGTTCGGGGCGAACGCGCAGAGCGCACCGGAGACTGACGAACCCGTCAAGCTGGCC
This sequence comes from Pseudomonadota bacterium, assembly GCA_039028155.1. NCBI lineage: Bacteria > Pseudomonadati > Pseudomonadota > Pseudomonadota bacterium. The sequence goes on along the minus strand of JBCCIS010000030.1, from coordinate 19,546 downwards.
ATGAACGAGTGGACCGGCCAGCATGTGAGCACGGCCGTGGCCGGCGAAATGCTGAAGCGCATGGGCTACAACGTCGAGTACGTCACCGCCGGTTACTATCCGCAGATCAACGCCGTCGCAGACGGCGACATCCACGCCACGCTGGAGATCTGGAGCTCCAACATCGGCGAAGGCTGGGACGAGCACTTTGATTCCGGTTCGGTCGAGGTGGTTTCTCTATCCGGCCTTGAACCACAGGAAGCCTGGTACGTGCCGGCCTACGTGGTCGACATGTGCCCGGGTTTGCCGAGCTGGGAAGCCTTGAACGACTGTGCCGAGCTGTTCGCGACGCCAGAGACGCTGCCTTCGGGCCGCTTCTTGGACTATCCGGCGGAGTGGGGCGACAAGAACTCGCCACGAATTGAAGCGCTCGGCCTCGACTATGTGGCAATCCCGTCGGGCGGCGAAGGCGCCATCATTGCCGAGATCAAGTCGGCGGTGGAACGCGAAGCGCCGTTGCTGACCATGTTCTGGGAGCCGCATTGGCTGCACGCGCAGATCGATATGCAGCGCGTCTATCTGCCGGAATACTTCGAGGGCTGTGAAGACGATCCGTCAGGCGGCATGAATCCGGACGCAACGCACGACTGTGACTGGGCTGGCGCCGAGATCTGGAAGGTCGCCAATCCGGGCCTCCAGGATTCCCATCCCGGTGCCTGGGCGATGATCGATGCCTACTCGATCACCAATGGTGAGCAGGCTGAGATGATGGCGGAGATTGATGACAAGGGCCGCGACCTCATCGAGGTCGTCAATGAGTGGCTCGACAACAATCCCGACAAGGTCAAGGAGTGGATGGACGAAGCGACGATGTAAGGGCCTGAAGCACCGGGCTGTTGAATGAGGCCGGGCGGTAACGTCCGGCCTCTTTTCTTGTCGGCCGCCTCGCATGGCTCCGCGTGCGGATTCCGACCGAGCGACTGATGACAAGATGGCTTTGCAGCCACCGCCAGATTTTGCAGCGAGAGGCCCCGGTATCCTTACTTTCTCGAACGGCATGTCGGTGTCCATCACAGAAGCGCGGGGCCGATCAGGACGCGGCATAACACCTAAGACAGTCGCGTTTCGCACGAACCCGACTTGCACTCGCTGGCGTGCTGGCGCATAGAATCTACTGAGAGGATACCAAGATTAGGTATCTTTATGATCCGTTCACTGGGAGGCAACTACATGGATCTCGTACTAAAACTCTCGTCGGCCGTTGCTGCTGGCGCTCTCGCCTTGGGCCTTGCGGTCTCGGCGCAGGCGCAGAGCGTTCCGGAATCGGACGAGCCGATTAAACTCGCCATGAACGAATGGACCGGTCAGCACGTCAGCACGACGGTTGCCGGCGAGGTCCTGAAACGCATGGGCTATAACGTCGAATACGTGACCGCCGGCTACTATCCGCAGCTCACCGCGCTGGCCGATGGCGATCTTGACGCGACCTTGGAGATCTGGAGCTCCAACATTGGCGAAGGTTTCGATGCGGCGATGGATACGGGCAACGTCCAGGTGCTCGGCGAGTCCGGCCTGCGGCCTCAGGAAGCCTGGTACGTTCCTTCCTACGTCATCGACATGTGCCCGGGTCTGCCGGACTGGGAAGCGCTGCACGACTGTGTTGACTTATTCTCGACGGCTGACACGGCACCGTCTGGTCGTTTCCTCGACTATCCGGCCGACTGGGGTGATACCAATGCCCAGCGTATCGCCGCGCTCGACCTCGACTATGTCTCGATCCCGTCGGGCGGCGAGGGTGCGATCATCGCTGAGATCAAGTCCGCCGTTGAACGTGAAGCGCCGTTGCTGACCATGTTCTGGGAACCGCATTGGCTGCACGCCCAGGTCGACATGGAGCGTGTCTATCTGCCGGAGTATTACGACGGCTGCCACGACGATGCTTCGCTCGGCCTGAACCCGGACGCGACCTATGACTGCGATTGGGGTGGCGCCGAGATCTGGAAGGTCGTCAACAAGGGCCTGCAGGATTCGCATCCCGCAGCTTGGAACCTGATCGAGGTCTATTCGATCGACAACAACGAGCAAGCTCAGATGATGTCGGAGATCGACGACAAGGGCCGCGACCTGATCGAGGTCGTCAACGAGTGGCTCGACAACAATCCTGACAAGGTCAAGGCTTGGACGGATCAGGCGTCCATGTAGTCGCTTGTCGATAGAAGATGGAAGAGAGGCCGGGCGGCGACGCCCGGCCTCTTTTTTGTTCTAGGGCGCGCGTGGCCTATACCTGTGATGCGACGAATGCCGCGATCGTCTGATTGATGTCTGGCGTCTTTTCCATCATCGGCATATGTCCGGCGCCATCCAGGATGGTGACGTTCGCGCCGCTAAGATGGTTCGCATGCGACACCGGAATGATGTGGTCGTCGGCGCCCCACAGGACCTGTTTCGGCAGGTCCAGGCGACCGGCCTGATCACTCAGGTCGAGCTTTTGGCGGTCGCCGTCGAACTGTGCCGCGGCAATTGTCGCCAGTGCGGCGTTGATGCCGTCGATGCGCTTGGCGCGCAGCACATCTTCCACCATTTGGCGGGTGACCAGTGACTGGTCGGCAAACAACTGGGCGACCATCGGTTTCATGTCCTTGCGTCGTTCCGCCGCGATGTACCCGGCGATGTAAGCACCGTTGATCTCCGGCCCCAGACCGGCGGGAGCGATCAAGGTCATGGATGCAATGCGCTCGGGGTGGTCCAGGGCGACCTGCATGGCGACCGCGCCGCCCATGGAGTGGCCGACCAGGTGGCACGTTTCGAGACCGAGGGCATCGATGGTGCCGATTGTCGCCTGGGCCAGAAACGCGATGCTGCCGTCGCCGACATCCTTGCTTGAGCCGCCGTGCCCGGGGAGATCCAGCGCGTAGACCGCGCGCGTATCGGCCAGGATCGGTTGATTGAACATCCATAGATTGATGTCGCCGCCGAACCCGTGAATGAGAAGGATCGGCACGCCACCTTCGCCATGCACCAGGTACTGGATCGTCTGGCCGTGAACCCCAATCGATTGGGGTTGCGGCCCGCTTTCCGCTTCATCGTCGTCCGGCGCGACGACCACAAACCCGTCGATGAACGTATCGACCTCAGCGTCACCGACATCTGCTGGCGCAATGACGCCAAGCAGGCCGCCGACCGGCAGTGTCTGACCGACCGCCGCGACCTGGCGACGCAGAACGCCTGCTTGCTTGGCCTCGATCGCGTTGGCGATCTTGGTCGACTCGACGTCCAGCACCTCGTCGCCGGCCTCGACCGTGCCGCCTTCGTCGATATGCCAAGCCGTGACCGTGCCTTCGTCCATCGCCATGCCCCACTTGGGCACGGTTATGGCAACGATACCGTTCTCACTCATCCGGCGTAGCCCACGGTTTTGCGTACGGCCTTGGCGATCCCTTCAGGCGTCGGAATGAACGCCTCCTCAAGCTCCGGTGCGAAGGGTACGGGCACATGCGGTGGCGACACCATTTCGATCGGCGCCTTCAGGTCGGCAAACCCCTGTTGTGCGACCAGGGCCGAGATATCCGTCGCCATGTTGCAGCGCGGATAGGCCTCGTCGACGACGACCAGGCGTCCGGTGTTCTCGACGCTTTCCAGGATCGTGTCTTCGTCCAGCGGCGAGATCGTGCGTGGATCGATGATCTCGCACTCGATGCCGTCCTTGGCGAGCGCATCGGCGGCCTCCTTGGCCTTGTGCACCATGCGCGCCATGGCGACGATCGTGCAGTCGCCGCCGTCACGCACGATGTTCGCCTCGCCAAACGGTATGGTGTAGGGCTCTTCCGGCACCTCGTCTCTGACCTCGTCGTACATGACCTTGTGCTCAAAGAAGATCACGGGGTCATCGTCGCGCACCGCCTGGATCATCAAGCCCTTGGCGTCATAGGCCGACGCCGGAACAACGCACTTGATACCGGGAATGTGGGCGAAGATCGGATAGAGGCACTGGCTATGCTGAGCCGCGGCGTTGTAGCCCGCGCCAATCTGGGTGCGGATGACGACAGGCGTCTCGGCCTTGCCGCCGAACATATAGCGGAACTTGGCCGCCTGATTGAGGATCTGATCGAAACAGACACCCATGAAGTCGACGAACATCAATTCGGCGATGGGTCTTAGCCCACACGTTGCCGCGCCGACCGCCGAACCGATAATCGCGGACTCGCTGATCGGCGTATCCAGCACGCGCTCTTCGCCGAAGCGCGGCTGCAGGCCCTTGGTGATGCCCATGTCGCCCCCCCAGGCGTCTTGGTCGCCCGGCGCGCCTTTGCCGCCGGCGATATCCTCGCCCAGCATGATAACGCGTTCGTCTTCCTCCATGACCTGATGGAAGGCTTCCGATAGAGCCTGCCGCATACTTAGTGTCCGTGCCATGGCCCGCCTCCCTCAATAGCTCACGTAAACATCGGTGGTCAGTTGTTCCGGCGTCGGTCTGGGCGCCGAACGGGCGTCTTGGACCGCGCGGTCGATCAGCGCAGCGACCTCGGTATCAATTGAGTCGAGGTCAGCACTTTCCAGCAGGCTCGCTTCGGTGACTCGCTGTCGGAACAGATTCAGGCAGTCATGGTTGGCCCGCAGATTGGCGGCCTCGTCCTTGCCGCGATAGGACTGATTGTCGCCTTCATGGTGGCCATAGAAGCGGCCGAACTTGACCTCGATCAGGCTGGGGCCACCACCGGTGCGCGCGCGTTCGACCGCCTCGGCGGCAGCATCGTGGACGGCAAAGAAATCGAAACCGTCGACCTGCATGCCCGGCATGCCGAACGCTTCGGCCCGATTGACGATGTCACCACAGGCGACCGACCAGGAGGACGCGGTTGATTCGGCGTAGCCGTTGTTCTCAAAAACAAAGATCACCGGCAGATCGAACACGGCCGCGAAGTTCATGCTTTCGAACGTCGTACCCTGGTTGGAACCGCCATCGCCTGTGAACGTCACCGCGACCTTGCCGTTCTTCAGCGTCTTGGCGGCAAGCGCGGCGCCGCAGGCAAGCGGTGGCCCGCCGCCGACGATGGCGTTGGCGCCCATCATGCCCTTTGACAGATCGGCGATATGCATGGAACCGCCCTTACCGGCGCACAGTCCGTCGGCAGCGCCCCAAAGCTCCTTCATCATGCCCGTGACATCGCAGCCCTTGGCGATGCAGTGGCCGTGCCCGCGATGGGTCGAGCAGATCTTGTCCTCATCATCCAGGTTGAGGCAGACCCCAACCGCGGACGCCTCTTCGCCGGCATAAAGGTGGACAAAACCGGGCAGATGGCCTGCCTCGAACTCCTCGTGCACGCGCTCCTCGAAGTCGCGTATGGTCCGCATCGTGCGGTAGGCTTGCAGCAGCTTGTCGCGGCTAAGTTGAAGGGCGGCGCCTGTGGTCATCGGCTCTGCTCCGGCAGTCTGGGAATCGTCCAAGACTAACCAGAAATCGGCTGTGCACCGACCGAATTGTTGCCGTCGGACAATCCGCTGCCGGGGACTCGCCAAACCCGCCGAAAAGCGCAAGTATGAGATCGACTTCCGGCCAAGCACGCCGGGAGGTGGCGTCGCCGCGTCACCGGGCAATCCACGATGGAGAAACGACGATGAGTGATCTGAAGGTCCTGAAGTTCGAGAACGGCGGGCCAGCCGACACCGGTATGGTCGAATGGGAGGAAATTCCACAGTCCTCGCTGACTGCGGGCACGCCGGTCCAGTCCGGCCACAACTATTTCACTGACGATACCGGCACCTTGACCGCTGGCGTCTGGCACTGCACGCCGATGACGGCGAAGCCCGGTCCCTATGACGTCAACGAGTTTATGCTGGTGCTGGACGGATCGGTCACCATCATCCACGAGAATGGCGACGAGCACACCATCCGAGCGGGCGAGAGCTTCGTGATCCCCAAGGGCATGCCGTGCACGTGGAAGCAGACCGAAGACATCCTGAAGTTCTACGTGATCCACGACGATCCGTCCGGCGATGTGCTGGGGGATGACGCGCTTAACGTGCGCCTGCCCAATCCGGCTGACGATCTGGCGCCGGTCGGCGAGCAGGATACCTCGCGCTATGTCGGTGATGTGCCGGAGCAGACCGTGAAGGTCTATTTCCAGGACGCGACCGAACAATTGACCGTCGGCATCTGGACGACAACGGAAATGCATACCAAACCGTTGCCGTTCCCCAGGAACGAGCTGATGCACATCCTGGAAGGCGAGGTCACGCTGACCGACGACAACGGTGCGAAGACGACCTACAAGGCCGGCGACACGTTCCTGGTGCCCAAGGGCATCACCTATCAGTGGGACAGCACGGGTTTCGTGAAGAAAATCTTCTGTATTTTCCAGCCGAAAGAAGCGGCCGCCGCGGCCGCCGACGCCGCCGAGTAGTTCGGCAAGATACTGACGTCAGACAAAGGGCTCCGGTCTCTCCGGGGCCCTTTTTTTGCGTTTAAAGACCTAGCCCATCAAGGACGAGCTTGATGCCGACAATCACAAGAAAGCCGTAACACAGGCGATAGAACAGCTCCTGCGGAACGCGCCCGTGCAGGCGGAAACCGATCCACATGCCGATGGGCGCGAGCGGCGCCAGGACGAGCGCGGTGAGGAGTGTGGTCTCGGTGAACAGGCCCAGCCCGGCATAGGGCACAAGCTTGATGTAGTTGATGACCGTGAAGAAGACGACGGTGGTGCCGACATAAAGTGTCTTGTCTAGGTTCTGCGCGAGCAGGAACACCTGGACCGGCGGCCCACCAGCATGCGCGATGAAGCTGGTGAAGCCGGAAACGGCGCCGGCGGCCGGTCCCAGCCAGGTTGGCATCGGCAGGCGTGTCAACGGCGCGATGCGCTGTAGCCAGTAGTTAAGCGAAAAAGCCAGCGCGATACCGCCGATGATCAGGCGGATGCTCGCCTCATCGATGGTGCCGAAGGTTAGGGCGGCCAGGCCCATACCGACAAAGGCGCCCGGCACCATCAGCAGTATCATCCGGCGCTGCCAGGTGCCCCAATACGATTTTAGACCGAAGATGTCCATGGCGCACAGCACGGGCGCCATGACGGCCGCCGCCTCGATCGGCGACACGCTCATCGCCATCAGCGGGACGGCAAGAATCCCAAGTCCGCCGCCAAACCCGCCTTTCGAGACGCCCGAAATCAGCACCGCCGGTACAGCGGCGGCGTAGAACCAGAAACTCTCGATCGGCAACGGGCTTGCCCGGTGTCGGACTAGTAGACTTCGAAATGCGCCTCGGTCGGTTCGCCGCCCTTGCCGTTGATTGGCAACATGTCCTGCGGGCAGGCGGACATGGCGACAACGCAGTCCATCTCAGCCTTGAAGACGACGTAGTCGCCGGGTTTCGTGACCGGCGCCTCGAAGGACAGACCACCATCGGGCGTCCACGGGATGTTCATAAAGAGATTGAGCGGTGCCGGCGTGTGCGTTTCCTTCAGGCCAAGTTCGTCCAAGCCGGCGGTTAGATTGTCGGCGCAGTTGTCGTGATAGTCCTTGACCCCCAGAAGCCCATAGCGCCAGCGGTCGCAGGCCGCCATTTGGGTATCATGCACGCCGGGCGAGGTGTCCTCGATAAGGGTCAGGATCGGGCGGCGCTGGTTGGTGACCAGGTGGTCGCCCACCTTTGGCACCATGCGCTGGTTGTATGCGCGGGTCGCGTCCATCGCCATGAACTCCGCGACATCCTCGGCATTGAACGCCCAGGTATCGACGACCTGTTCGCCATGGGTGTTGATGATCTTGATGTGCTGGCCTTTTTTGACATGTGCGGCCTTGCCGCCGCGCGCCGGAACTGTGACAGTTTCGCCAGACATGACGTGCACCTCCCTGAACGATTCGACGATGAGATGCCCGCTATTGTGGTCATCTGCGCGGCGGGCGCAATGGTGTCCACGGTAACCCCGGCATGAGCAGGCCGATCGATACCATGGATGACCTGCGCCACGGCATTGCTTGCCTGGGCGCGTTGGAGAAGCGCTTTGCCGCCGTCCATGCTGCGACGGGCGATCCACCGCTCAGGCGCGAGGCTGGTGGTTTTGCATCGCTGATCAGGATGATCGTCTACCAGCACGTTTCATTGACCAGCGCCGGGGCGACCTGGGTCAGGCTGGAGCAACGCACGGGGGCCGTGTCGCCGTCATCCATCGCGGCTCTCGACGAGCAGGCTCTGCGTGACACCGGCCTGACCTTCGCCAAGGCGCGTTCCTGTTTGGCGATCGCCGAGCAGATTGTCGACGGCCAGTTTGATCTGGGCGCGTTGACGGCCATGGATGACGGGCCGGCGCGCAAGGCGCTGATCGCGCTGCCGGGCATTGGGCCGTGGACGGCCGAACTCTACCTTCTGACCTGTCTGGGACGACCCGACGCCTGGCCCGGTGGCGACGTCGCCTTGCGCAGCGCAGCGCAGCAGGTGTTCGCGTTGCCGCAGCGTCCGGACGCCGCGGCGATGGAAGTGCTGGCTGAGCCGTGGCGGCCGTGGCGGGCGGTGGCGGCGCGCCTCTTATGGTCCTACTACCGTCACGCCGGCGTCTAGGATTGGGGTCAAGGCGATGCCTGAAGAACTTAAGAACTGGTTTGACAAGACGTTCTACGAGGACCTGGCATCGGCGCTGGGCAAGGCTCACCCGGCGCTCGATCAACGCGCGTTCGTTGACGCGGCCACTGATGGCCTGGACGCGCTTGAGCTTAAACAACGACTGCTCCGTACCGCCGAGCTGTGCCGTCGCTACCTGCCGCCGGATTATGGGCGGGCGCTAGATATCTTGTGTGAGGTCGCGCCACGCTATGACGGTCAGTTTCGCGGCATGTTCGCACCAGAGTTTGTCGGTCTCTACGGCCTCGACGATCGCAAACGATCGCTTGAGGCGCTCAAGTATCTGACCCGGTTCTCCACGTCGGAGTCGGCTATCAGACCGTTTATCGAGCAGGATTTGGCGGGAACCCTCAAGGTGATGACGCGTTGGGCCAAGGACGACAATCATCATGTTCGCCGTCTGACGAGCGAAGGTTGCAGGCCGCGTCTTCCTTGGTCATCACGGCTGGATGCGCTCATCGACGATCCGACGCCGGTGTTTCCCATACTGGACACGCTGAAGGCTGACCCCGAGCTCTATGTTCGCAAGTCCGTGGCCAATCACCTGAACGACATCTCAAAGGACAATCCGGAGATCATGCTGGATTGGGTCGAAGCGTGGGACCGGCAAGACGAGCGTACCGCATGGATCGTCCGTCACGGCGCGCGCAGCCTGATTAAGGCTGGGCACCCGCGGTCGTTCGCCCTGTTTGGCTTTGAATCGAAACCGCGCCTAACCGTCGAGAAGCTGAAAGCTGCACCGAAACGCATCAATCTCGGTGACACCGTCACCTTCAGCTTCGACGTTGTCTCACGCGCCCGCCGCGACCAAAAGCTCGCGGTCGACTATGCCATCCACTACGTCAAGGCATCGGGCCGGCCATCGCGCAAGGTCTTCAAGCTCTGCGAAGTCGTGCTGGAGGCGGGAGGGCGCCAGACGATCGAAAAGCGTCAGACGTTCAAGGACTTCTCGACACGGACGCACCATCCAGGTCGGCATGTCTTTGAGCTCGCGATCAATGGCAAGACCTGCGGCGAAACCGATTTCCTCCTAAAGAAATGATGCCGGTGTCACACGGGCGCGATGTCGCGTTGCGAGATCACACGAAATCGCCAAGCGAGCAGGACTGATGCGGCGCCGACGCCGATGAGCTCGGCGATGAGCAATCCCTGGACCTTCAGGTCGAGCGCGATACCAAGCGCGTAACCGGCCGGCACCATCAGAAGCCAGAACGCGGCCAAGCCGATCCAGGTGGTCGGCCAGATATCGCCCGCGCCGCGAAGGGCGCCGATCAAGACTCCTTGGAGGCCGTCGGCCACCAGCAGGAATGCTGCCAAGGTCAAGGCAGGAATGGCAACGACAAGGACGCCGGCGTCACTGGTATAGATCCCTGCGATAACGTCGGCGAAACCCAGGACCAGTGCGCCGACCGCGATCATGATGACCACGATCAGGCCAGTGCCAACCCAGCCGGCGGTCCGCAGACCTGGCATATCGTGACGCCCAACGGCGTTGCCGACACGCACGGCCGTCGCCGCCGACATCCCGATGGCGACCATGAACGCAAGACCGATGACGTTGCCGGTCACCTGAAAGCCCGCGACCTGACTTGCGCCCAGCCAGCCGGCCATCATGGTCAGGCTCATGAAGGCCGTCGTTTCGAATCCGTAGGACAGTGCCAGCGGTACCCCGAGCTTTAGAAAACGTTTTTCCAGGTGCCAGCGGTCGCGTACCGGTCGGCGCACGCCGAAGCTGTCGCCGTCACGCATGGTCAGGATGTAAATGAACAACGCGAACACCATGAACCAACGCGTCAAGCTCGTCGCCAGAACGGCGCCGGCTGCGCCGCCGGGAACGAAAGCCACGTGATCGTAAATGAAGAGCCAGTTCAGACCGAAGTTCAAGACAACGGCCACCAGCATCACGATCATGCCTGGCCGGGGCCGGCTCAACCCTTCCAGAAACATGATGCCGGCGGTGAACATGTAAACGGCCGGCATGCCGGGAGCAAACATCGCCATGGCATCGCCGCCGCCCGCTGCCAGATCCGGCGATTGCCCGAACAGCAGCAGGATATCCTCGCTCCAAAGCAGAAGGACGGCGAACAGGGACCCCAGGGTGACCGCATTGGCGACGGCGATCCATAGGATGTTGCCACAGCCCTTCTGGTTGCCGGCGCCATCCGCCTGGGACACCAGGATGGCCGCGCCGCCCATCAATCCGACGCCCAGGACGAGCATGGCGACCTGGATCGAATAGGCCATGGCGAGATAGGCCAGTTCCTGGCCGCCGGCACGGCCGGTCATGATGGTATCGGTCGAGACCATCACCAGGATGCCGCAGCGTGCGACAATCACCGGGCCCGCCAGCCTGAGCGTCCGCGAGATGTGCTCGCGAAGCGATTGGGCTGGCGGCCGGCTGGCTGTCGGGTGCGGTAAAACGGTCACGGGAACTCCGGTCGGGCAGCCGGCGGCCGCCCGAGGTCTATGGCGTCTTGTGGGTCTTTGGCGCCCGCCAGTGGGACTCGATGTCTTCCAGGCTTCGGCCTTTGGTCTCGGGGATCAGCTTATAGACAAATATCCATGACGCGACGACCAACAGACCATAGGTCGCGAATGTCCCGGGGTCCCCGACAAGGTCGATGAGGATGGGAAACGATAGCGTGGAGACAAGATACGTGCCCCACAGGACCAGATTGGCCAACCCTGTGCCCAGCGCGCGGATCTGCAGCGGCAGGAGTTCGGAGATCAGCAGGAAGACGACGACGCCGGGCCCCGCCGTGAACGTCGCGACGAACAGCAGGAAGGCGATGACGGCGATCCAGCTGGCGACACCGCCGAGTTGAGGCGACAAAAAGACCGCCGCCAGGGTGAAGAGCATCAATCCCATGCCGGTCAGCCCCCACAACATCAGAGGCCGGCGTCCCAGACGGTCGACCAGCGAGAGGCCGACAAGACCGAAGACGAAGTAGACGGCGCCGACGCCGACGGTACCCATCAGTTCGACCGATCGATCACTGAACCCGGCAAGACCGAACAATTCGGGGGCCCAGAACGTGGCAATCGCAACGCCGGTGGCATGTCGGATAACCGCAAGCCCCATGCCGGCGATCAATGCCAATCTGAACACTGGCAGGATCAAGTCCGACCATCGGCCGGTTTGCGCGCTTAAACCGTCTTTGATCTCGGCAATGTCGTGATCGACTTTCTGGGTGCCGGAGATTCTGCGCAGGACATCGCGTGCCTTGTCGATGCGGTCGCGCACGACCAGCCATCGCGGGCTTTCGGGTAAGGCCAGTGTCGCGGCGATCAATAGCACGGCTGGCGCGACACCCATGGCGAACATCCAGCGCCAGCCATGATCGCTTGCCCGAAATGCGAAGTCCGAGAAGAAGGAGGTCAGCAGACCGGCCGTCAGCGCGACCGAGAACAACGTTCCCAGGCGCCCGCGCAGATGGCTCGGCGAGAGCTCGGCAACGAACAGCGGCGTCACACAGGTTAACGTGCCGATCGATAGGCCGGCGATCAGGCGGCCGGCGAAAAGGATCTCGAAGGTCGGCGCCAGGGCCGATGTCAGAGCGCCGGCAAGACCGATCGCCGCACCCAGGATGACGATGCGCCGGCGTCCGAACTTGTCCGCCAGCTTGCCGCCGACGACGGCGCCAATCATGGCGCCCAGCAGCGATGCGCTGACCGTCGCATCTTCCCAGGTGTCGGTCAGATCGAACCGGTCGACAACAAACAGGATCGCACCGGCAATGACGCCGAGATTGTAGCCGTAGAGAAGGCCACTCATCGCGCACATGGCGGCGATGACATACAGGATCGTGACGCCGCCTTGGCCGCCTGGCTCGGTGCCCGGGACGTTCGAGGATAAATCTGCCAATGTCTAACCTCGAGAATGCCCCGGAGGCAAAATCCTGATTAAGGGAACCGAATCGATCACTCGGGCGCGATGTAGTCTTCTTCGCGCGCCAAACTACCATCGGCGTTAAGCCAGCGGACTTTATCGCCTTCGATCACGACATGGAAACAACCTGTTGCGCTATCCAGCCACGTGTTCCAGCGCCGACAGTACATATCGTCTTCGATCCACCAAGTGCCGGAATCCATGAACTCGTCGTTGTGCCCGGCAACGCCGGTCGTCGTGCCGTCCGCGAGGATGTGGACCGTATAGGGGTTGCCATAGCTGTTGACGCCCATGGTCGTCGATCCGGCAAGCGCGTCTTCCAGCGCTGCCGTATCGAGATAGGTAGGCGCCTCCGATTCGGCGGCTTCTGGCGGCGCCGCACCGACACCGGGGCCAAGGTTCGCCAGCAGAAAGTCCCGCATGCGCAGGATCGAGTCATCGTGGGCCGCGGGGTTGTGAACCAATTGGTACCCCCAATGCTCGCCGTTGCACGTTCGGCAATCATAGGAGTGCGTTGCGCCGTCATAGACAACGAGATCGATGGGTTTGTCGGCGGCGACCGACCCTTCCGCCAGGCTTTCGCAACGGCTGGCGGGTGTCCACTCATCCGCCGAGCCGATCAGAATCATCAACGGTGGCGAGAACCGCTGATGGGTGATCGGGCAATAGGGGTAAACGGCGACTGCCGCCTTGATCGACGGCTTGTGGTGCGGCGCCAGGGAGCCGGGTTCTCCGGCGACCAGCAAGGTAACGTTGGCGCCGTGGGAGAAGCCGACGACAGCGATCTTGCCGGTATCGATCTGATCGACGGTGGCGAGATAGTCGATGGCGCCGTTGACATCGGCGACGCGCGGCACCGGGCGCAAGATGTTCGTACAGATCTCGTCGATGCCGCGCGGTCCGAAGCTGTCGACGCGTAGGCTTGCGTAACCCCATGACGCCATGTGGCCCGCCCACTCTTCATGTGATGGTGTGGGGCCGGCACAGCCGTGGAGAACAATGACGACCGGGAATGGACCGTCGCCGTCGGGCACGGTCAGCAGGCCGGTGACGCTGCCCGGCTCGATGCCCGAGGCGCCTTCGAAGGTCTCTTTCGACTCAAACTCGACCGGCGTGGTCGACGCAGCACTGACGGTATTCGGGAGCAGGAAAAGAAAAAGGCACCAAAGCGCGCCCAACCACGGTCGTTTCATCACGGCCTCCCGATCACCAATGGCGCAGCATTACGCGCTTCACCGCACCGATCAATTCTGGCTCTGCCACCAGGTCGAGATGTCGGGACCGTAGAGCGGCGAAATCGCCGGTCTTTCGATCGACGACCAGCGCGCGATGTTGTCGACCTCCAGGTGGAACAACGGCATGCCGTAGTGACCCCACAACAGAACGCGGTCGAGGGCGCGTGCGGCGGCGACCAGTTCGTCACGGTCGCGCGCATCGACCAGCTTGGTGATCAGGCTATCGACAACGGGATCTGTCACCCCGGCATAGTTGCGGCTGCCAGGACTCTCGGCGGCTTCGGACGACCAGTAGATGAACTGCTCATTGCCCGGCGATAGCGATTGGCCCCAACGATAGACGATCGCGTCATAGTCGAAGTCGGAACGGCGCAACTGGTACTGGGCGCTATCGACGGTTCTCAAACGCGCGGTGATACCCAGGCGCGCCAGGTTGCGCGTATAGGGCAACAGGATGCGTTCCCAGCGGGAGTCGTCCAATAGGATCTCAAAGTCGAAGGTCCGACCGTCGCTGGACCTGGTCAATGTACCGTCAATCACCTGCCAGCCGGCGTCGCTTAGCAGGTCACGGGCTGCCTGCAGCTGCTGGCGCAATTGACCACTGCCATCCGTCACGGATAGGGCGAATGGTTCGTTGAACAGCTCGGGCGGTAACTGGTCGCGATAGGGCTCCAGCAAAGCAAGCTCCATGCCCACCGGTAGACCACTCGACGCGAGATCGGCGTTGTCGAACATGCTGGTGGTGCGTTCGTATGCGCCATGCAGCAGGTTCCTGTTGGTCCACTCGAAGTCGAAGGCCAAGCCTAGCGCTTCGCGCACACGGACATCGTCGAACAGATCGCGTCGGGTATTGAACACCAGCGCCGACATACCGGATGGCCGTCCGTGCTGAACTTCCTCCGTTATGATATCACCGCGCCGTGCCGCGGGCGTATCGTAGCCGGTCGCCCAGCGCGTCTCGTCGTCTTCGAATCGGGCATCGACATCCCCGGCCAGAAATGCCTGTAGGGCCGCGTTGGCGTCGCGGAAGTAGGTGTAGCTGATCTGATCGAAGTTATAGCGGCCTTGGTTGACCGGCAGATCCCAGCCCCAATAGTCGGGGTCGCGCTGGTAGACAATTCGCTGCCCGGCCTCGACCTGGGCGACTCGATAGGGGCCGGTGCCCAGTGGCGGCTGAAGGGTCGTCTTGTCGAATTCATGGGTTTCGAAATAGCTCATCGACAGAACCGGCATCAATCCCATGATCAACGGCATCTCCCAGTTGCCGCTTCGAAACGTGAAACGCACGCTCAAGCTATCCAGTGCTTCGGCCTCGGTGACCTCGCTATAGTAGGTGCGCGTGTGGGGCCGGCCTTCGTCGCGCAGGGTGCGCCAGGTGAACAAGACGTCGTCGGCGGTGACCGGCGTGCCGTCCTGGAAGCGGGCCTCAGGATTGATATGGAACGTGATCCACGATCGGTCGTCGGCGAGCTCGATGGATTCGGCGATCAGTGGATAAAGCGTGAAAGGTTCGTCCTGGCTGCGTTCCATGAGGCTCTCGAAGACCAGGCCCAGACCCTGCGCCGGCACGCCCAGGATGATGTAGGGATTCAGGTTGTCGAAGGTGCCGACGGCGGTCAGCCGCAGCGTGCCGCCGACCTGTGCGTCGAGGTCGGCATAGGCGAAGTGGGTCATGTCCGGCGGGTAGGCGGGATCGCCATGCATCGCCAAAGCGGTTTGCACCTCGCCGGCCGTTGACTCCGAACCGGCGACCATGGTGAATCCGGCAATCAAGACCATCAAACGGCGCAATAGGGCCATTACCCTACTCCGCCGTCGGTTAGAACCAGCGGATTCACGTCGGGCGGGCATGCCCTTCGTTGCCGAGTGGCTTGGGGATGTCGGTTTACCAAACCAGCCTTTACACGGATGTGGACTTCGATCGCCAGGGCAAGCAGGTTGGCCGCCTGAAGATGCCCCATTCGGTGACGCGATCGGCCTATGGCGTCATCCCGATACCGATCGCGGTCATCGCGAACGGCGAGGGACCGACACTTGTCCTGATGGCCGGCAATCATGGCGACGAGTATGAGGGCCAGGTCGCCCTGGGGCGACTGATCCGCGACCTCGAGCCGGAGTCGATCCAGGGCCGTGTGATCGTTTTGCCGTCGGCCAATCTTCCGGCCGCGCGGGATGGCGTTCGGGTCTCGCCGCTGGATGGCGGCAACTTGAACCGCATGTTCCCCGGTGATCCCGAAGGATCGCCGACGCGCCAGATCGCCCATTACATCGGAACGGTACTGATGCCGATGGCCGATGTTTTCGTCGATCTGCATTCCGGTGGCGCGTCGCTCGACTACATTCCCTTCGTGGCGGTCACGTTGTGCGGCGATGCACAGCATGATGAACGTGCGCTGGCCGCGACCAAGGCGTTCGGCGGGCCCTATGCTCAAGCTTGGGCGCCAAGCACGAGCGGCGTCTCCGAAAGCTCGGTGCCGCGGCCTCGGTGTATCTCGCTGGGCGGTGAGTTCGGTGGCGGCGGTGTCGTCGACATCGACCACACGGCCTATGTTGAACGTGGTGTCAGAAATCTCATGGCTCATCTGGGCATTCTGCCTGGCGCTGAGGTTCATAACGAGGACTCCATGAGATGGATGACAAGCGCGAGTGAAGATCTCTATACATTCGCGCCAGATTACGGTGTTTTTGCGCCTGCCTGTCGGTTGGGCGAAACAGTTTCACAAGGTCAGTTGGCCGGCGAAGTTCATGCCATCGAACATCCCGAACGGCCAGCTATTCCCGTTTACTTTAGTGCATCCGGCCTTTTGATTTGCCTCAGGGCGATCGGCCGTGTTGAGCCGGGCGACTGCCTGGCGCATTTAGCCATCGACATTGACGATCCGGTGATTTGATCATGAACGAAACCAAACCGATTGATCAGCCAGGACCCTGGCCGGTCAGATCTCCCATCAAGGCGCCCAAGCTGGGCGACCGTATCTACGAGCAGATTGTCGAGCGTATTGTATCCGGCTCGCTGCCCGAAGGCTCTCGCCTGCCATCAGAGCACGATTTCTGCCGCATGTTCGAGGTCTCGCGTCCCGTCGTACGCGAGGCGCTGGCGCGTCTCAGGGCTGACGGCATCGTCGACTCACGTCAGGGTTCCGGCAGCTATGTGCGGCGGCGCCCCGCCAACGAGATTCTTCGCTATGCACCGTGTGCCAACGTCGCGCAATTGTTGCGCTGTTTCGAATTCCGCGTCGCGCTGGAAGGTGAGGCAGCCGCTTTGGCGGCGACAAGGCGCAGCGCGAGCCAGTTGCGGGCGATCAGAAAATCGCACCGGGACTTCGATACAGCGGTGAACCAGGGTCGCATCGGTAAGACCTCCGACCTTGAGTTCCACCTGAACATCGCGCGCGCCAGCGGCAACGACCTGTTTGCCGAGACCATGGAAAGCCTGCTTGAGGATATCGGTCAGGGCATGGACCTCGCCCGGTCGCTCGACGCCAAAAAGCAGCAGGAGCGCGTTGTGATCGTTTGCCAGGAACATGACGCCATCATGTCGGCGATCGAAGATGGTGATGCCGATCGCGCGCGTGTCGCGATGCGCGCCCATGTCGGCAACGCGCAACGACGCGTTGTCGGTCACATGCTCCCGGCCGATACCTTGCCCGACGACACCGACTGACCGTCACCTGCGCTGGCGGCTTGCCGTTGACCGCCAACCTGGTGTGCAATACCCGCCACATGAGCGTGGTGGGGGTGCATGGTCAATCTGGTTGCTGCGGGTGGCGATCTCAACGTTGTCGACACGTTTCCGCGTAGGGTACGCGAGATCGAGCACGTCTGGATCCCCATGTCGGACGGGATCCGGCTGGCCGCGCGCATCTGGCTGCCGGACGACGTCGAAACCGATCCGGTGCCGGCCATCGTCGAGTACATTCCCTACCGCAAGCGCGACTTCACCCTGCCGCGCGATGAGCTGATCCATCCCTGGTATGCCGGACACGGTTATGCCGCGATCCGGCTCGACATCCGCGGCTCCGGCGACTCCGAAGGCCTGCCAATGGACGAGTATGTCGCCCAGGAGCAGGACGACATGCTGGAGGCGCTGGCATGGATCGCCGACCAGCCCTGGTGCACCGGTGCGGTCGGCATGATCGGGATTTCCTGGGGCGGCTTCAGTGGTCTTCAGGTCGCGATGCGCCGCCCACCGGAACTAAGGGCCGTCGTCACCCTGTGTTCGACGGACGACCGCTACGCCGACGACGTCCACTACATGGGCGGCTGTCTGCTGCGGAACAATCTGGCTTGGGGCGGCCAAAGTCTGGCCTATTCGGCGCGCCCGCCGGACCCCGAGATCGTCGGCGACCAATGGCGCGACATGTGGCGCGAGCGCCTCGACAACCTGGCATTCACGACAGCGGAGTGGATGTCCCATCCGACACGCGACGCCTATTGGCGGCATGGTTCGGTCAACGAGGATTGGGATGCCATCCAATGTCCGGTCTATGCGGTCACCGGTTGGGCCGATGGCTACACCAACACGGCCTTGCGTCTTGTCGAGGGTCTCAAGGTACCGCGCCGCTGCCTGATCGGGCCGTGGGCGCATGGCTATCCCCATATCGCCGCACCAGGCCCGGCCATTGGATTTCTACAGGAGACACTGCGCTGGTGGGACCGCTGGCTGAAAGACGAGGCGAACGGCATCGACAATGAGCCGATGGTGCGCCTGTGGCTGCAGGAAGCGGCAGCGCCTGCGGCCAGCTATGCCGAACGTCCGGGCCGATGGATCACACAGGCCGACTGGCCCGCGCCCGACGTCGTCTGGCACGGCTTAGCGCTTGGCAACGGGACGCTCGGTGAGGCGGGCCAGGGCAGCATTGACGTCAAGACGCCGTTGTCGCTGGGCATGATGACGGGCGAGTGGAACCCTCATGGCATCGGCCCGGAACTGCCACTTGACCAGCGGCCGGACGATGCCTTGTCGGTGTGCTTTGACGGTTCACCGCTTGAGGCCGACCTCAGTATCGTCGGCACGCCGGTGCTTCGCCTGAGGCTCCGTGCCGATCAGCCGGTCGCCACGCTGGTGGCGCGCCTTTGCGCGGTAGCGCCGGCCGGCGCGTCGACGCTTGTCTCGTGGGGTGTGCTCAACCTGACCCACCGTGGTGGCCACGCTGACCCGGAAGCGCTGATCCCCGGTGAAGACTATGACGTTACAGTCACGCTGAACGCGATGGCCCAGACCTTCGAGAAAGGAAGCCGACTTCGCGTCGCAGTATCGACGGGATCGTGGCCGTTGTTGTGGCCGGCTCCGGTCGAAGCGACCGTCAGTGTGGACCTATCGGCAAGCCAACTGGACCTGCCGGTTTGGTCTGACGAAACAGGAACGTCGCCGCCGGCGTTTGCCGCCGCCGAGGTCCCGCCACCGCCTGCGTTGACATGGCTGCGCGCATTCGACCGTGTGCGGCGCTTCGAGCGCGACCTTGCCAGCGGACGTGTCAACTTGATTCTGGAGAAGGATGACGGCGCCTATCGGATCGACGGTCACGGTATGGAGGTTGATGCCCAGGGCAGCGAGCGCCAGTGGATCACCGACGGCGATCCGTTATCCGGCGGAGGCGAGGTGTCGTGGCGTATCGCACAGCGGCGCGCCGACTGGGACGTCGCCATTGAAGCGACAACGACCGTCACCGCTGACGCTGATAGTTTCCTTGTCGAAGCTGACATTGTGGCGGAAGAGGCGGGTAACACATAGCAAGGTTTTTCTTCATTCGCTTAGAATTTCGGATAATGGCTTTATCAATAAGTAATTGATCTTTTGTACCCCTCGATCCTCTCCGGCATCCTTTC
>JBCCIS010000029.1 GCA_039028155.1 Pseudomonadota bacterium | reverse complement strand
CAGATCGTGCCTGAGAGATCTCCTGATTGACTTTGCGGTCATAGTCGTCGTCCATGCGTTCGACGGGCCGCTCGACATACTTGCGGGCGATCACATCGGCGATGTCGGCGATATCGATAAAGTTGTCGGCTTGGCGGCGCAAATCGTCGGCGACCATCGGCGGCTGGGTCTTTAGGCTGCTGACCACGGTAACCCGCGTGCCCTTGCGCTGCACGGCCTCGACCAGGGAGCGGAAGTCGCCATCGCCGGAAAACAAGACGGCGTGGTCCATGAATTCAGCCATTTCCAGCATATCGATCGCCAGCTCGATATCCATGTTGCCCTTGATCTTGCGGCGGCCCATGGCGTCGGTGAACTCTCGGGTCGGCTTCGTCACCATAGTATAGCCATTGTAATCAAGCCAGTCGATCAGAGGCCTGATCGGCGAATACTCCTGATCGTCGACAAGAGCGGTGTAATACATCGCTCGTATCAGGCGCCCACGATTAGAAAACTCTTCTTTCAGCAATCGATAATCTATATCAAAACCTAAAGACTTTGCTGTTGCGAATAGGTTGGCGCCGTCGATAAACAAAACCATGCGCTCTTCATTATAGAACTTTACCATTTTATTTTTTCCGTTCTTGTAACTGTTACGGTGACGGTTTGGTTGTGTTGTTGCGGCATATGTTCGCTTGTCTGACAGCGCGGCAGCAACTGACGTGTTTTAGTGCCCGTAGCCGAGTCTTCGCAAGTCGATGTGTGGGCAATTTGATTACCGGCGCGGCTCCTGCGACCGGCTTGTTGGTCGCAGGCGAGTTTGCGCAATCCTCGGTTGCGAATTTTGCTCCCTTTTGGGTGGGTCGCTCAGGGGGAGCGGGCGGTTCGGCCATGTTTTCAGGATGTCATACAATCGCAATAGACAGTGTTTTGCCGCTTTGACCCTATCGATCGAATTGCGGACCTACTCTCTCGAGCAGGCTAGGTCGATTTCGTATAGGGCCATGGCCGGGTGGGGTACGTCGCATGTTCGGATGCTTCTTGAGCCGATGCTTGTTAACCTTTTTCCTAGTGATCTCAGTACTTTCTGCCGTGAGCTTACGGCTGGCGGGAATGTGAGTTTTGAGTAACGGGTTTTGACGTTGTTTAGGTGATCGGCGCGCGAGATGGGTGGTTCATCAAAAACCATACACCAGCGGTCCCGGGGAAAAGAAGCGGGGCGCGCTGCGCGTCGCGTGTTTGGTTTCACCACGAGCGCCAACAACTGGTGCGACCCGGTGCAAGCGTCATGAGGGTCTTCGCCGCATGTGTGCTGGCCGTCGGTATCATGGCCTTCGGTGCGGCGACGTTCGCAGATCCTTCTTGGGCCCGTGAGGATAATGGTCACGCGTCCGATGATCACATCGACTTTGCAGGGCTGATGGCGCCAAGCCTTGGTTCTGACGACAGCGACGGCGATTGGATCATGACCGACTGGTATGCCGGCATGGTCGACTTCGATGATCCGGTTATCCGCACACGCTACGACCGCGGTTGGCGTGAAGAGACCGGGCTGACACGTATCGACCTGGATCAAGTTTTCGTCGGCAATGTTGCCGCCAACGCCCAGGGCGGCGCGTTGATGCACAACGTCGATGACCCCGCCGATCCGCTCGCCAGTTTCTCCGCGACCGCCATCGCCAACGTGTCCGACGTCTCCATTTGTGAGGGCGACGCGTGTGGTGAGACCACTGAGGGGTTGCAGGCGGCATCGTCCGAGACGCAAGCGTCACCGTCGATCGACTTCGCCGGCATGATGGCGCCCAGCCTTGGTTCCGGTCCTGGCGCGATGACCGCCTATATCCTGGTCGACTTGATTGTCGCCCACGATGTCCGCACGTCGCAGGTGCTGGTCGGCCACGTCGATGCCTACGCGGCCGTCGACTCGATCGTCGTTGGACCGGCCGTCGAGAACCCGGCGCCCGTCACCGAGGTGCCGGAAGTCACCGTTGCGGCGACCGCTGTGGGCAACGTAGGAACACTTGAAAGCGACATGGGTGTGCGCGGTGAAAGCGTGCAGATCGTCGTCGGCGCCATCCTGCCGGATGACGAGCTGCTGGTTGACGAGCCGGTTGTCGACGAACCAGTTGTCGACGAACCGGTGGTCGAAACCGCGCTTGCCGTCACCGACGAGGACGCCGATCCGCTGTCAGGCGTGTTGATCGACTTGGTCAGCGATGAC
Source organism: Pseudomonadota bacterium (assembly GCA_039028155.1). Taxonomy (NCBI): domain Bacteria; kingdom Pseudomonadati; phylum Pseudomonadota; species Pseudomonadota bacterium. Next base: position 61,030 of record JBCCIS010000029.1, on the reverse strand, counting down.
CATGTCGAGAAGGCTCAGATTACTGCCGAGGCGTCCGTTGGCTCGCTGGCCGGCGTCTTCACCGATGTCAGTGCCACAGCGCTCGCCAACTTGCACACCACCCATATCGACGTCGGCGATGTCGGCGACATCAGCGCGATCGACGTTGACCAGCTCGCCTATGCCGATGCGATGGCCATCGTTCATCTCGAAGAGATCGCGCTGGAGCACACCTCCGGCTTGCGGGTGGCGGCGACGGCCCTCGGCAACATCCGCAACGTTGTCATCAGCGTCGCCGACGGCATCGAAACCGGCTTCTAAACCTCACACCCGACCGCTCGCGATCGCGCTGGGGCCTAAGCCGCGCGCGAACCCGCATCACCCATAGACCACTGCTGCTAGCGCCAGAATTGGCGTGCAACCGCCGCTGCAATGTGATGAATACGCAGGCGGTTCCATGCTGGCTGCCGCCTTTGTACATCTCAGACAACGCAACGGCCTCCGATCGTGACGACCCATTCAAACGATAGCTCCAAACCTATCCTGATCGGTCTGGGCGCCAATCTGACGTCGCGCCATGGCGCGCCGCGCGAGACCATCGAGCTCGCCCTGGCGAGCCTCAGCGATGCCGGGGTTACCGTGGCCGCCGTGGCGCCGATGTACGAGAGCGCGCCGGTGCCGGCGAGCGATCAGCCCTGGTTCGTCAATACGGTCGCTGAGTTGGAGACCGGTTTGCAGCCGGAGGAACTGCTCAGCCTGCTTCATAAGACGGAAGAGGCGTTTGGCCGCGTCCGGCGCGAACGCTGGGAGGCGCGGGTGCTGGACATCGATCTATTGGACTATCGTGGTTTGATCAGCCAGGACGGCTGTCCCATTTTGCCACACCCACGCATGGCAGACCGCGCTTTCGTGCTGTTGCCGTTGCGCTGTCTGGCGCCGGAATGGTGTCATCCGGTCACCGGAACGCCGATCGACGACTTGATCGCGGCCTTGCCGGCGGACCAGGAGATTCGGCAGATGGTGCCTGACGACAAGGGCTGACAAGGCTTGCCACCACCCTTGCATAAGGCTATGACCACAGCCACATAGGACAGATTGTCGACAGGAAAGCATGAACCATGGCGCGTCTTACCGTTGAAGACTGCATTGACCGGATCCCCAACCGGTTTGAGCTCGTGATGCTGGCTGCCCAGCGCGCGCGAGAACTCGGCTCCGGCGCCCCGATGACCGTCGACCGCGACAACGACAAGAACCCGGTTGTCGCCTTGCGCGAAATCGCCGACGACACGGTGGAACTGGACGGTTTGCGCCGCAAGCTCGTCTATGGCGGTGAGCCCCAGCAGGACGATGACGATCTCGAAGGCGATCTTGGCCTGGGCGATGAGGTCGGCCTGTCCGGTGACGCGGTTGCTGCCGCGGCTGCCGCGGCCTTGGCCGGTCTGGGTGCCGAGGTGATTGACGAGACGGCGGTTGAAGAAACGCCGCCCAGCGACGGGAACCAAACCTGAGCTTTGTGATCGCGGCACGTGGTACCCGCGCGGCGCGGGTGTAAACTAGCGAAGCAATCCAAGCGCGCTAGAACACAATGCTTCGCCAATACGAGCTGGTCGAAAAGGTAAGGGACTACGACACGTCCGCCGATGAGGACGCGCTGAACCGCGCCTATGTCTTCTCGATGATGGCGCACGGTCACCAGACCCGCGAGTCCGGCGATCCCTATTTCTCCCACCCCGTCGAAGTCGCCGGCATTCTGGCCGACATGCGCCTGGATGGCGCATCGATCATCACCGGCCTGCTGCACGACACCGTCGAGGATACCGACGCGACGCTGGAGGGCATCGAGGACCAGTTCGGGCCCGAGGTAGGCCGTCTGGTCGACGGCGTCACCAAGCTCTCACGCCTGGAGCTTCAGTCGGAAAACACGAAGCAGGCCGAGAACTTCCGCAAACTGCTGCTGGCGATGTCGGAGGATATCCGCGTCTTGTTGGTCAAACTGGCCGACCGGCTGCACAACATGCGCACGCTGCACCACGTGGCCAAGCCGGAAAAACGCGTGCGCACGGCCAGCGAGACCATGGAGATCTACGCGCCCTTGGCTGAGCGGATCGGCATGCAGGCGCTGAAGGACGAGTTGGAGGATCTCGCCTTCATCGAGCTCAACCCGACGGCGCGCGCCTCGGTGGTCGAGCGCCTGCGCTATCTGCGCGAGGAAGGCGGGGACATGATCACCCGCATTGTCGAGCGCCTGGAGAAGACGTTGTCGGAGGCCGGCATCGATGCCGAGGTGATCGGGCGCGAAAAGCGGCCCTATTCGATTTGGCGCACCATGCAGCGCAAGAATGTCGGTTTTGAGCAGCTGTCCGACATCGTCGCCTTCCGCGTCGTCGTCGATACAATCCCGCGCTGCTACGAGACGCTGGGCGTGGTGCACGGCACCTGGCCGACCGTGCCAGGCCGTTTCAAGGACTATATCTCGACGCCGAAGCCGAACGGCTATCGCTCGATCCACACGACCGTCTATGGACCGGAGCATCAGCGCTTGGAGATCCAGATCCGGACCCGCGAGATGCACGAAATCGCCGAGTTCGGTGTCGCCGCGCACTGGAGCTACAAATCCGACGACCCGACCTCGGCGGTGCGCGACGGGCGTCAGTACCGCTGGGTCCGCGAGCTTTTGGAGATTCTGGAACACGCGGCCGGGCCGGAGGAGTTCCTGGAGCACACCAAGCTGGAGATGTTCCAGGACCAGGTGTTCTGTTTTTCGCCGCGCGGCGACATCATCGCGCTGCCACGTGGCGCGACGCCGGTGGATTTCGCCTATGCCGTCCACACGGATGTTGGTGACACCTGTGTCGGTGCGAAAATTAACGGTCAAATCAAACCATTACGGACAATTCTTGAGAATGGAGATCAGGTAGAGATCGTGCGCTCCAATGTCGCAGCGCCAAGCCCGACATGGGAGCAGTTCGTCGTCACCGGCAAGGCGCGTAGCCGCATTCGTCGTTTCGTCCGCGGCAAGGAGCGCGACGAATACATCCAGTTGGGCAAGGCCATTGTCGAACGCGCCTTTGTTCAGGCGGGTTTCGAGACGACACGCAAGGCGATCCGGCGCGCCTGCGAGGTCCTCGGCGAAAAGACGCCGGAGGATCTCTATGCCGCGGTCGGCGATGGCCGCATAACCGGAACGGCCGCCGTCAGCGCGGTCTACCCCGAGGCGGTGGACGGCAAACCGGCCAAGGGCAAGGCGGCGCGCGGCAAGAAGGACGGCGGCTCTGCGGGCGACCACGCGATCCCAATCCGCGGTCTGATACCCGGCATGGCCGTGCATTTCGCCAGTTGCTGCCATCCCCTGCCGGGCGATCGGATTGTCGGCATTGTCACCACAGGCAAGGGCGTCACCATCCACACCATCGATTGCGACATGCTGCTGCAGTTCGAGGCGACGCCGGAGCGCTGGATCGATGTCGCGTGGACGGTGGACGGCGAGGCCGCCGACCTGCATGTCGGGCGTATCCACGTCACGGTCTCCAACGAACCGGGTACGCTGGGTACCATGTCGACGCTGATCGCGCGCAACAACGGCAATATCTCGAACCTGAAGATCACCAACCGTTCGACCGACTTTTTCGACATGGTCATCGATGTCGAGGTCAGAGACGTAAAACACCTGACAAACGTTATTGCGGCGCTCAGGGCCAATCCCAGCGTCAACTCCGTGGAGAGGTCGCGATTGTGATGCCGGGGTTCCCGCCGGACCGACCTTCGGCTATATGCAGGCGCTCGCCGTTGAAAATCGACATGCTTGGAGTGTGTGCCATGGCCCGCAGGCGGCGCCGAATGCAGGTAAATCACGCCGGATCAGGCCTTTTCGCATGATCCTGGGCCTTGGTCTCGACATTATCGATATCCGACGTATCGAAAACACGCTGGAGCGCTTCGGCGACCGCTTTACCCATCGGATCTTTACCGAGACCGAGCGCAACAAGGCCGACCGCCGGCGCATGCGCGCAGCGACCTATGCCAAGCGTTTCGCCGCCAAGGAGGCGTGCTCAAAGGCGCTCGGTACCGGGTTTCGCCGCGGTGTCTTCTGGCGCGACCTACAGGTCACCAACCTGTCGAGCGGCAAGCCGACCATGAAGCTGACCGGTGGCGCGGCCGTTCGCCTGGAAGAGCTTGTGCCTGATGGCATGACTGCCGTGATCGACCTTTCCATGACCGACGATCATCCCTTGGCCCAGGCCATGGTGATCATTTCCGCCATTCCGCAGTCCGGGAACCCCGTTGATGCCTGACGTCGATAAGTCCGCCGAAGCGGCCAAAGCTGAGGCGCCTAAAACCGAGGCGGCCAAGAAGAAGGATGGCGGCTGGTTCGAGCTGATCCGTACCGTGTTTTACGCGGTGCTGATTGCTCTGGTGGTCCGCACCTTTGCCTACGAACCCTTCAACATTCCGTCGGGATCCATGAAACCGACACTGCTGATCGGCGACTATCTGTTCGTTTCCAAGTTCGCCTATGGGTACAGCAAGTATTCGCTGCCCACCTTTGGCATCGACCTGTTCGAAGGACGGATTTTCGGGTCGGATCCCGAACGCGGCGATGTCGCGGTGTTCCGCAAGCCGACCGAACCCGACATCGATTTCATCAAGCGGATCATTGGTTTGCCAGGCGACCGCATTCAGATGATCGACGGCCTGCTTCATATCAACGATCAGCCTGTCGATCTGACCGCCGACGGTGAGTTCATCGATGAGACGTGCTCGCGCTCGCGCGAGGTCCCACAGTTTATCGAGACGCTGCCCAACGGCGTCAGTCACCTGGTGCTGAACGAGATAGATGGCCATTACCTCGACACGACAGAAGTGTATCTGGTGCCCGAGGGCCATTTTTTCGCAATGGGGGACAACCGCGATCAGTCGTCCGACAGCCGGGTCGCGAGCGTCGGTTTCATTCCCGCCGAGAACCTGATTGGTCGCGCCGAGATCATCTTCTTCTCCGCCGATACTTGCGGCAGCCTTTACAACCCGCTGACCTGGCCAAGTTCGATCCGGTGGGGCCGTCTCTTCATGTCGATCGAATGACCGGCGAGCCTGGCCTGGACCAGCTTCAGGAGATCCTGGGTCACCGCTTCGACGACGACGATCTTGCCCGTCTGGCCTTGACCCATAGAAGCACGGCTGCCGGGCGGCTTGGCCATGGCTACGAAAGGCTGGAATTCCTGGGCGACCGCGTTCTGGGCGTCGTGGTCGCGCACATGCTTTATGACGGCTTCCCTGACGAGCCTGAAGGCAAACTCTCCGTTCGCCAGGCCTCTCTTGTGCGCAAGGAGACCCTGGCCGAAATCGCGCGCGAACTCGGCTTCGGTGATTTCATCAACCTGTCTGAAGGCGAGGACGAGAGCGGAACGCGCGAGAGCCCCTCGGTTCTGGCCGACGTGACGGAAGCGCTGATCGGCGCGCTCTATCTGGACGGCGGTCTAGAAGCGGCATCGGCATTCATCCGGCGCATCTGGCACGACCGCATGCAGGCCCAGACCACGCCGCCGCGTGATGCCAAAACCAGGCTTCAAGAATGGGCCTTGGGGCGCGGCTTGCCGTTGCCGTCGTACCGCATGGTGTCGCAGGAGGGGCCGGCGCACGAGCCCGAGATCACAGTCGAACTGACCGTCAAAGGACAGGGCGCGGTGATGGCGAAAGGCGGTTCCAAACGCGCCGCGCAGCAGCAGGCGGCCCAGGAACTGCTTGAGCGGCTTGGCGACGGTGGCGACAACCCATGACCGACAGCGCCACGTCCTGCGGTTTTGTCGCCCTCTTGGGCGCCCCCAACGCCGGCAAGTCGACCCTGCTGAATGCCGTGGTCGGTGCCAAGGTCTCGATCGTGACGCCGAAGGTGCAGACGACCCGGACGCGGATTACCGGCATTCGGATCGTTGATCGGGCGCAGCTGATCTTCGTTGATACGCCTGGCATCTTCGCGCCCAAGCGGCGCTTGGAGCGCGCCATGGTTGAGGCGGCGTGGGCCGGCCTGGATGGCGCGGATGTCGCAGTTCTCTTGATCGATGCGATCCACGGCATCGACAAGAACACGCGGCGCATCCTTCAGCGCCTCGCGGAGCGAGAGCGGCCGTTCGTCGTGGCGCTCAACAAGGTCGACAAGGTCGCCAAGCACAACCTGTTGCCGCTGGCCGCCGCCATCAACGAAGGCGGTCAGGCCGACGAGATCTTCATGATTTCCGCGCTTCAAGGCGATGGTATCGAGGACCTCCTTCAGTTCCTGGTTGGGCGCATGCCGCCGGGGCCGTGGCTCTATCCAGAAGAACAGATCTCTGACGTCCCCATGCGCATGATGGCGGCCGAAATCACGCGCGAGAAGCTGTTTCTGGCACTGCATCAGGAGCTTCCCTATGGCCTCTCGGTCGAGACCGAGATGTGGACGGAGATCGAGGACGAAGACGCGGTCCGGATCGACCAGATCATCTATGTCGCCAAGGATGGCCACAAACCCATCGTGCTCGGCAAGGGCGGCCAGATGCTGAAGCGCATCGGCACGACCGCGCGCAAGGAGCTGGAGACGATCCTTGGCTGCCGGGTGCACCTCTTCTTGCACGTCAAGGTTCGGCCCAACTGGCTGGACGAGCCCGCCCGCTATCGCGAGATGGGGCTGGAGTTCCCGCGTCAATGATGACTCGTCGTCGGATTGTCTTTCGCTCGCGCGGTATCGGCACCGGTCCGCTCCCCCACCCGGCCACCCCTGGGATGCTGCCATGGGTGGCCTCGGCGAAAACGCCTCTCGGCGTTTTGCCCCGGAGGCGGGCGAGCGGGCTGGCGATGCAGGCGAAGCCGAGGACGACCTAGACAAACAATGCAGTGGTCCGACCAGGGATATGTGCTGAGCGCCCGACGCCACGGCGAAACGAGCGCCATCGTCAGTCTCTTGACCCGCGAACACGGTCGCCATCCGGGCTTGGTGCGCGGCGGGGCAGGGCGCAAGTCGCGCGGCATGCTGCAGCCGGGCAACCGTGTCGAAGCCCGCTGGCGCGGCCGGCTTGAGGAACACCTGGGCACCTACACCCTGGAGTTGGCGACGGCCCAGGGTTCCGTGCTGCTGGACGATGCCGACCGGCTCGCGTGCCTCGCGTCGGCGGCCGCGGTGGTCGAGCAGACCCTGCCGGAACGCCATCCATATCCGCCGGTCTATGAAGCATTTGGCGCGCTGCTGGATGCCCTTTCGGCCGACAACGGAGCTTGGCGTCCCGTCTACGTGCGCTGGGAGCTCGGTCTCTTGGAGCAGTTGGGTTTTGGTCTGGATCTGACGTCGTGCGCGGCGACAGGTACGACGGACGACCTTGTCTATGTCTCTCCAAAGTCGGGGCGGGCTGTCTCGGCAGCGGCTGGCGAAACGTACAAGGCGCGGCTTCTACCGCTGCCCGCTTTCTTGACCGGGTCCGGCAACGCTGGCCGGGATGATGTGCTCGCTGGGCTGACCTTAACCGGCTACTTTCTGGAGCGACATCTGCTCGCCCACGACACCGCCGGCATTGCGCCGGCACGCGAGCGATTTATCCATCGCCTGGCTCGCAGAGAGACCGATTCATGCTGCTGATGGAATCCATCAACAGTGATCTTGCTCTCTCCACAATATCTGGTGGTATAACCCGCGAATGACGGATGTTGTAGACAAACCCCACATCGAACCGGTCGCGCTGGGCGAGGCGCTTTCCGAGCGTTATCTCGCCTACGCGCTCTCCACGATCACCGCGCGATCCCTGCCTGACGTGCGTGACGGGCTGAAGCCCGTCCATCGGCGGCTGCTCTACGCCATGCGGCAGCTGAAGCTCAATCCAGCGGACGGATTCAAGAAGTCCGCGCGTGTCGTCGGCGACGTGATCGGTAAGTACCATCCCCACGGCGACGTCGCGATCTATGACGCGCTGGTCCGGCTGGCCCAGGACTTCGCCGCGCGCTATCCGCTGGTCGATGGCCAAGGCAACTTCGGCAACGTAGACGGCGATAGCGCGGCGGCCATGCGCTACACCGAGGCGCGCATGACCGAGGTCGCGATGGCGTTGCTCGAAGGCATCGACGAGGACGCCGTCGACTTCCGGCCGACCTACGACGGCTCCGAGGACGAGCCGGTCGTGTTGCCGGCGCGGTTTCCCAATCTGCTGGCGAACGGCGCCAGTGGCATCGCCGTCGGCATGGCGACCAGCATTCCGCCGCACAATGTGGGCGAGCTGTGCGCCGCGCTGGTGCACTTGGTCGACAAGCGCAACGCTCAGGCCGCGACGCTGGCCGGCTACATTCCCGGCCCCGACTTCCCGACTGGCGGCGAGCTGGTCGAGCCGCACGAGAACATCAAGGAAGCCTATGCCACCGGCCGCGGCTCGTTCCGCCTGCGCGCGCGGTGGGTCAAGGAGGACCTCGGGCGCGGTCAGTACCAGATCGTCGTCACCGAAATCCCTTATCAGGTCCAGAAGTCGCGCCTGATCGAACGCATTGCCGAGCTGATCGATGCTCGCAAGTTGCCGCTCTTGGAGACGGTGCTGGATGAGTCGGCGGAGGATATCCGTCTCGTCTTGCAGCCGAAGAGCCGCACGGTCGAGGCCGAGGTGCTGATGGAAAGCCTGTTCCGCGCGACGGAGCTTGAGACGCGGATCAGCCTCAACATGAACATGCTGGACGGTGATGGCGTACCGCGCGTCATGAATCTGCGTGATGCGCTGCTGGCGTTCATCGACCATCGCCAGGAGGTTCTGGTTCGTCGCAGCCGCTACCGGCTCGACAAGATCAACCACCGCCTGGAGATCCTGGGCGGCTACCTCATCGTCTTTTTGAACCTGGATGAGGTCATCCGCATCATCCGCGAGGAGGACGAGCCGAAGCCGGCGCTGATCAAGCGCTTCAAGCTCTCCGACGTGCAGGCCGAAGCGATCCTCAACATGCGCCTGCGATCCCTGCGCAAGCTTGAGGAGATGGAGCTTAAGCGCGAGAAGAAGGCGCTCACCGATGAAAAGAAGGCTTTGAACGCGCTTCTAAAAAGCCAGCCGCAGCAGAAGAAGGCGTTGAAGGCAGAGTTCAAGGATATCCGCGCGAAGTTCGGCGAGAAGACCGAGCTTGGCAAACGGCGCACCACGATCGGCAAACCGCCAGCCGAGATCGATGTGCCGATCGAGGCGACCGTCGAGCGTGAGCCGATCACGGTCGTGCTGTCGGCCAAGGGTTGGATCCGCGCGGTCAAGGGCCATGGTGACGCGGTCGGCACGCTTCGGTTCAAGGAGGGTGACCGCGAGCGTTTCCGTTGCGAAGCGCATACGACCGACAAGCTGGTCCTATTCGCGACCAACGGCCGCTTCTATACGGTCGCCTGCGACAAGCTGCCGGGTGGTCGCGGCTATGGCGATCCGGTCAAGCTGATGATCGACCTGGGTAACGAAGGCGATATCGCCTCTATGATGGTCTATGTCGGCGGCCGCCAATTCCTGGTGGCCTCCTCGGAAGGCCGCGGGTTCCTGGTGCCCGAGGACGCGGTACTGGCCCAGACCCGTGGCGGCAAGCAGGTGCTGAACGTTTCAGGGCAGGCTGAGGCCGTTGTCGCCCGTGTCGCGGAGGGCAGTCACGTCGCCGTGGTCGGCGAAAACCGCAAACTCATCCTCTTCCCAATCGGTGAGTTACCGGAGATGACGCGTGGCCGGGGCGTGATCCTGCAGCGCTACAACAGCGGTGGCTTGAGCGATGCCAAGACCTTCACGCTGAAAGAAGGGTTGACCTGGCGCAGTGGCAGCCGCACGCGTACGGAGACCAACCTGAAGAACTGGGTCGGCAAGCGCGGCCAGGCCGGCCGCATCGCGCCGCCCGGTTTCGCCAGCTCCAACCGGTTCGGCTAGGCCAGGTGAAATCGCCCTAAGCTATCGCGCCGTTGGCCTGCTGATCCCCGCTGCCGATGCAATCAGTCGGTTTGGAGATCCTGCCATCCGGTCGCGGTCAGCGCCTCCAGAGGACGGAAGCGGGCCTTGTAGGACATCTTGTCGCAGCCGGCGATCCAGTAGCCCAGATAGACGAATGGCATGCCATGCGCGGCCGCGTGGTTGATCTGCCACAGGATCATGTAAGTCCCGAGGCTGCGCTCGGCGAGATCGGGATCGAAGAACTTGTAGATGCCCGAAAGCCCGTCGTTGATCCAATCGGTCAGGCAAACGCCGACCAGATCGTTCTCACTCGTGCGGAACTCGATCAACCGGGTCCTGACCGGCGTCTCCTCGACCATGGCGCGGTAGTCGGCGAACGTCATGGTCGCCATGCCGCCATCGTGATGGCGCTGTTTCTGGTAGCGGTCGAAGACATCGTACTGTTCAAGCGTCGCTGTCGCGCTGACAATGGTCGCCTTCAGATCGTCGTTGCGACGCCATGTCTTGCGCATGGTGCGTCCTGGACTGAAGCGGGCGACCGGGATGCGTACGGGGACGCAGGCGTTGCATCCGAGGCAGGCGGGTTTGTAGACGAGGTTGTGGCTGCGCCGAAAACCTGCCGCAGTCAGCTCATCGTGAATGTCCTGTGCAAACGGGCCTGAGAGGTCCGTCACGATCTTCATTTCCATCCGGTTGGGCAGATAAGGGCAGGTCTGGCCGCGCGTGCCGAAGAAGAAGGCCAGAGGGCGCGCGCGTTCCTGCCCGCCACTGGAGGCGAGTGGTGAATCGAGGGATCTGCCGTCAGGTCGGGTCATAGGTGCGAAAGGGTAGAGCAGATCCCGACCATAGGGAATTGCTTCGGCTGGAGGCCCGGGATCAAGGTCAATGCAGGTTGTAGTAGAAGGGCGCGAAGAACGAGAACGTCAGCCACAAGATAAGGACCAGCGGCAGCCCCGCGGTGATGAAGTCGCTGAAGCGGTAGTGGCCGGGCGCCATGACCAGAAGGTTGGTCTGATAGCCGATCGGCGAGGCGAACGAGCAACTGGCGGCCATCACGACGGCGACGGCGAAGGCCATCGGATCGACGCCCAAGCCGTGCGCCAGGCTGATGGCGATCGGCGTGAACAGCACGGCGGCGGCGTTGTTGCTGAGGATGTTGGTCATGACGGCGATCATCAGGAACAACGCCGACAGCACGACAGCGGGGCCGGCATCGCCGGTGGCGCCGATCACCAGCGCGGCCAGATAGGCTGCGCCGCCGGTGTGCTGCATCGCTGCACCCATGGCGAGCGCCGCGCCCACCAGCATAACCACCTTGATGTCGACGGCGCGGGTCGCCTGGCGCACGTTGAGGCAACTGGTCGCGATCATGGCGCAGGCGCCGGCGACCGAAGCGATGACCGGCGGCAGAATGTCGGTCGCGATCGCCAAGACGACGAGCGCCAGGATGGTCAATGCGCGCCGCGCCAGCGGCACGTTGGGTAGTTCGGCGGCCGACCATTCCATCAAGAGAACGTCCGGGTTGGCGCGCAGTGCCTCGATTTCGTTGCGACGGCCCTGCACCAGCAACACGTCGCCCGGCTCCAAACGGATCTCCGTGATGCTCTGGCGGATCATGCGCGAACGCCTCTGGATCCCCAGAACGAGGCTGCCAAAGCGGCGCCTGAAGCCGATCTGCTCCAGGTCCTGACCGACCATTCGGCTGGCAGGCGCGATCATGACCTCGACCAGAACGCGCTCCTCGCCGGGCATCCAGCCCCATTGCTCGTCGCCTGCATCGGTATCGCGGCGGTCAACATCGGCCATCAGACCGTGGTCGCGCGCCAGCGCGTCGGCAAGCGCCTGACGTGTCCCCGCCACAACCAGCGTATCGCCCGGCGCCAGGGCGACGCTATCGAAGGGCGGGAGTTCGGCGTGTTCGCCGCGTTGGACCATCTGCACGGTGATGTCGGGCAGGCTGGCGAACTGGCCGGCTGCCGCGTGTTGCCCGACCAGGTTCGATGACGGCGCCAACGTGATCTGCGCGATGTACTGGCGCCCGGCGGTGCCGACCAGACGGCCGGCAAGGCCGCTGCGCGGTTTGAGCAAACGCGGCGCGATCAGGATCGTGTAGACGAGACCTACCGATGCCAGCACAAGGCCAGGCACGGCAAAGGAGAACATGTCAAACGGCCGCTCACCGAGTTCCCGCAGGCTGCCGGAGATCAGGAGGTTGGTGCTGGATCCGATCAGCGTGATCATACCCCCCAGGCAGGCGGCGTAACTCAGCGGGATCATCACCTTGCTGACCGATCGCTCGCGCCGCTCGGCAAGCGCCTGCAAGACCGGAATGAAGACAACGACGATAGGTGTGTTGTTCGCGAATGCCGACAGCGCGAGCGCGAAGATCAGGGCGAGCCCGATGGCTATCCGGGTCCGCCCGCGGGTCAACATCAGCATGCCGCCGGCGATGCGTTGTAAGGCGCCGGTCTGGATTAACCCCTGACCGACCACCAGCAGGCAGACGACAGTGATCAGTGCGGGATCGGCGAAGCCGGCCAGGACCGCGCTTGGCGCCATCAGGTTGTCGCCGTCCGGTCCGGCCAGCGGCAGAATGTTGAAGATGACCAGCAGCACGGCGATCACGCCGATCGAGGTGAACTCTAGCGTGTAGGTCTCGGTCGCGTAGAGATAGACCGCCACCACAATGACGGCGAACGTCAGCCACATCGAAAGAGATGCGTCAGGCATGGGCATGGCTGGCTTTCGCCCTGTTCCGTGAACGTTGCGGTGGCCGATTATACCAAAGTTGGTGCCGTCGCTCGTTTCCGTGGGGCGCGGCTAAATCTGGCTTCTTGTGGGGCGGCGGGCGCATGTCATACAGGCTTGTCGGGCCCATGAACAGCGCGATTTTTTGGCATTCTGGCATACGATGGGTAGAGGTACGCGAAGCCACTGCGCTATCATCGCGCGGTGACGGCAGGGGGAAGTGGCCTTGAGCCGAAAACGCAACTTTACCAAGCGACAACTGCGCGATGCCCTCGGGCGTTTCGCGACCGGCGTCACCATCATCACGACCTGTACCCGCGAAGGCGAGTTGCTCGGAATCACGGCGAATTCTTTCAATTCCGTGTCGCTGGAGCCTCCCATGGTGCTGTTCAGCCTGGCGCGCGAGGCCTACAGCCTCAACAAGTTCGAGACCTGCGACTTTTTCGCCGTCAACATCCTGCGCGAGGATCAGCGGGACCTCTCCGATAAGTTCGCCAAGGCGTCCGTCGACAAATGGGAGGGCGTCGAGTACACGTCCGGCGTTACGAATTGCCCACTGATCCCCGGCTCATTGGCGACGTTCGAGTGCTACACCCGTTTTCACTACGATGGCGGTGACCACGTCATCTTCGTCGGCGAGGCCTTCAACATGACCGCCGGTGACGGCGGCCCTCCGTTGCTCTATTTCGACGGAAAGTACGAAAAGATGAGTTCATAGAACACTTTAAGTGTATCGATATTAAATAGATATTACGTGAGTTTATGGCATTATTCTAAAGTATAGAATCAGTTAGCGTTCGCTGCCCACTCCAGAGCACATTTCATAAGGTCTGTGATGATCGCCTTCACGTTCTCGGCGCGGTCATCGAGATAGCGAAACGGCGGGTCCTCTTCCATATAGGTGATCTCGGAAAGTTCGAGCTGCACAGCGTGCATGCCGGCATTGGGCTGGCCGTAGTGGCGTGTAATGAAGCCGCCCTTGAAACGCCCGTTCAGAACTGCGCCGTGATCAGCGCTTTGCTCAGCGATTGCCAGCAAGCGGTCGGCAAGCTCAGGCGCGGCGCTGGCGCCGGATGCCGTCCCCAGGTTGAAATCGGGCAAACGCCCGTCGAAGAAGCGGGGTGCCTCCGATCGGATGGTATGGCCGTCCCACAGGACGACGCGATCGTGGCGTGCTCGCAGCCGTTCCAGCTCGGCAGCGATCTGATCGTGATAGGGGCGCCAATAGGTGTCCAAGCGGTGCGCGACTTCAACCTGGTCCGGGGCCTGCCCGGGCAGATAGATCGGCGCGAAGTCGAACATGGTGAGCGGGCATAGTTCGGTATTGCTGGCGCCGGGATAGAGCGGCGCGTTGTCGGGCGCGCGGTTCAGGTCGATGACGTAGCGCGAATGCGTCGCGGTCAGCACGGTCGCGCCCATGCCGGCGGCCATGTCGTAGAGCCTGTCGACATGCCAATCCGTGTCGGGAACATGGCGAGCCTGGCCGGTCATGTGTTCGGCAATGTCGATTGGCACATGGGTGCCGGCATGGGGCAAGCTGACGAGAAGCGGCGCTTCGCCACGGATCAGCGTATAGGGGTCCATCGGTTCTCCTAGGTCGCCGTGCTGACAGGCCGGGCCTGCTCTCAGGGCGCCTCCGCCGGTTGAAGCAATAATGTGTGTGCGGGATCGATCAACGCGCGGTCCGTCGGGATGGTGACCATATCGTTGTCGCGCCAGCGCGCGACCATATCGTCGTAGTAGGGCGAGAAGATATGGCCGGATTGCCCGGGCACCCAGACAAATCGTGAGTTGTCGAGGTCGGCCAGATCCATCACCGCACGCATGCTGGCGCCGTGCACAGTTTCGAACACCGCGTTGTCGTTGTTGAAGATATAGGTGCCGACATTGACGCTGTATCGATCCCCGCCAACGGGAACGCGTATCTCGGTCAGGCCTGAGAGCACTGGCACATATTGGAAGAGGCGGTGGCGGAAGACCGCCGCATGGGCCTCGCCCCAGTTCCAGGCCGCGGGGTCGGACCCGCAGCGCGCGGTCAGAAACACAGCGGCGTCGTCGAAGGCCTGTCCGGCGAGGCGATGGCAGGCGGCAGCCGCGCTCTCATCGTCTCGCGTTTCATCGAGACACCATTCGGCGAGGTCGCCAGACATCACCGCGTGGACGAAGGTCGGGCGGTGCCACCAAGCGTCACGGAACAGCTCGCCCAGATCGTCCGCATAGATCAGGCGTGTCAGCTCGCGATACCACGTGGCGAAGATGAGCGGTTGGTCTGATGCCTCATTCATGTCGCCGCGCCAGTCGTCAAGCCGGTCGCGCAGGGTTTGGCCAAGCGTCGTCTCCGGTTCGCTCGCCAGGGCGAACGGCAGAAAATGCTCGGCCATCAGGGAATGGGTGTCGGCCTGGATGGCCGCGAACGTATCGACCGTGTGGTCTGGGCTCAATTCCAGGAGGTCGCGGATCCGCTGGCTGCGGTAGCCGGGCTGCCAGTCGTTGCCCAGGAAGTAAGGGTAATCGTCACCGACCACCTTTTCGTTCGCGGTGACGATGTAGCCGCGCGGCGGATCGACCACATGGGGCAGGTCCTCAAACGGGATTTCGCCGACCCAGTCGTATTCGCCCGACCAGCCGGGGACTGGCACAGAGCCGTCGCCGCTCTTGCGGATCGGAACAACCGCAGGCGCATAGTAGCCGATCCGACCGCTGGTCTCGGCCAGGACGATGTTCTGTTGCGGTCCGCGGTAATCGCGTGCGGCATCCAGCGCATCGTCCCATGATGTCGCCGTATGCAGCTTCAGCGCTGCCTGGATGCTGCGGTCGTCATCGCTCAGCATGGTCCAGGCGAGTGCGACGACTTGATCGTCCTCGCCCAGACCCTCGGTCGCATCGGGATAGATATCGGAGATGACCGGCCCGTGCCGTGTGCCGCGAATGGTGACGGCCTCATCATTGCCAAAGCGAACAACGATCGTCTCGTCGCGCAGGGTAAACGGCTCGCTGCCATCGGGTGTGATGTAGCGGTCGGGATCGTCCGGGTCGACGCGTTGCAGGAAGAGATCCTGGGTGTCGGGCCCGGTGTTCGTCACGCCCCAGGCGAGATCGCGGTTGTGCCCGACGATGATCGCGGGGACACCGGGCAGAGTTGCGCCGACCACCGAAAGGCCGGGCGCTTCCAAATGCGCCATGTACCAGGTCGCCGGGATGTTGTGGCCTAGATGAGGGTCATTGGCGAGCAGCGGACTGCCCGACGCGGTCATCGTGCCGTCGACCACCCAGTTGTTCGAGCCATTGCCCGGCCGGGGCAGGAGGTCGAGCAGGGCCTGCGTCCATGGCGTGCCGGACAGGCCGGCGGCGCGCAGCGCCTCATCGATGACGATAGGGCCGTCGGCGGGGTGGGGTGGGAAAAACGTGTCGGCCTTTTCCGGTCCGAGCAGATCGATCATCCGCGCGCGCAGGACCTCCGCGCGCCAGTTGCCCGACAGGTGAAGCGCCATGATTTTGAGCCAGGCGACGGAATCGGCCGGTTGCCAAGGCGCCGGATCGCCGACCAGCAACAGGTCGAGCTCTGGCGCCGCCGCACCGCTATGGGTGGCGAGGTAGGCGTTAACGCCGGCCGCATAGGCCTCGAGCGTGCCGATTGTCGACGGATCGAGCCTTTCAAGACTGGCCTTGGCCAGGCCGTCCAGGTCGAGCATGCGGAAGAAGCGGTCGAAACGAACGGTCGCGCTGCCCATGACCGACGACAAGCGGCCCTGGGCGACCATGCGCTGTTGCTCCATCTGGAACATACGGTCCTGGGCGTGAACGAAACCGAGCCCAAAGTAGGCATCCGCCGGCGTCGCCGCGAAGATATGCGGCACGCCATGGGCATCACGCTGGATTTGGATGGTGTCAGCCGGGCCGTCGACCGCGACGGTGCCGTCGAGTTGCGGCAGCGAGTACCACATCCAGCCTGCCGCCACCGCGACCAGGGCCACCAAGATGACAATCAGGGCGGCAAACCCTGTCAGCAAACGACGCAGCCAACGTCGCCGCTTCTTCGGTTTTTCTTGCAAGAACGTCAAATACTTGAGGTCACTTCTTGAAGTCGCGCAGTAACGTTTCGCGATGTTCGTCCAGGCGCGGAATGGCCCCTCTATCGCTGGGGTCGTCATAGGCCGACAGCTTGATCGGGTTGCCGGCCATGGAGAGCTTGCCGGTTTCGGCATCCTCGACGCTGACCACCATGTTGCGGGCGAGGACCTGGGGGTCCGCCAGAACCTGGGCGACATCGTTGATGGGACCGCAGGGAACGCCCGCGGCCTCCAGCACTTTCAACCAGTGGCTGGTCGTGTGGTCGGCGAGGGCTGCCTCGATCTCGATCTTGAGCGCCGCCACGTGGTTGGCGCGGTCGCTGTTGGTGAGATAACGCGGGTCGTCGGCCCATTCGGGCTTGCCCAAGGCTCCGGCCAGCTTGGCAAAGAGAGAATCGTTGCCGGCGGCGATGATGAGGTGGCCGTCAGCGGTCGCGTAGGCCTCAAACGGCACGATAGAGGGATGACGGGCGCCAAGCGGCTTTGGGGTGTCGCCGGTGGCAACGTAACGCGCAATAGCGTTCTCCAGGATCGCTACCTGGCAATCCAGCATGCCGACGTCGATCTTCATGCCTTCGCCGGTGCGCTCGCGGTCGTACACGGCCGACGCGATGCCAATGGTGGTGAAAAGGCCCGCCGTGATGTCGCCGACGCTGGTGCCGACCCGGGTCGGCGGACCGTCGGGCTGGCCGGTCAGGCTCATGACGCCGCCCATGCCCTGAACCACCATGTCGTAAGCCGGCCGCTTGGCGTAGGGACCACTGTGGCCGAAGCCGGAGACGGCGGCATAGATCAGGCGCGGGTACTGTTCATGCAGGACATCCCAGCCCAACCCCAGTTTATCCATGACGCCTGCGCGGTAGTTCTCGACCAGGATATCCGCGCCTGCCAGGAGATCGTGGAAGATCGCGAGGTCGCCTTGGTCCTTCAGGTTCAGCGCGATGCTCTCCTTGCCCCGGTTGAGCGAGGCGAAATAGGCGGAGACTTCGCCCATATAGGGGCCGAAATGACGGGCATCGTCGCCCTTTTCCGGGACCTCGATCTTGATGACGCGCGCGCCGAGATCGCTCAGCACCATCGTGCAATAGGGCCCGGCAAGGACGCGGGTGAGGTCGAGAACGGTTAATCCACTGAAAGGGCCGCTTGAGGGGCCGTCGGCTGGCACGGGTGATCACCTGTCGAAAGGGGGAAGGACGCGCGTTTCTAGCCCATGAGGCATGCGCGGTCCAACGCCCGGCGTCGCAGCGAAGTTCTTTGAATCGTGCGATACTGCTCCAATATGAAGGGCCCTCGACAGCCGGGGGCGTTAGAGCAGATCCTGTGTTGATGGAATCGCTTCGCGATTTCGTCAGGACAGGCGAATCTGCTCTACTCATAGATAAAGAGCGGATTCACATGGTTAGGTGGAACCGTCAAACAGTTCCACCTAACCATGATCCGCTCTAGGGAAGGACGGATGGCCAAGGACAAATTTGACGATGTTACCCAGATGGTTCGCGCGATGACGCCGAGCTATCCGGTCTATTGCATCCATCCGGAAACCCTGAAGACGACTGCCGAGCACTTCGTTCAGACCTTCCCGGGCCGGGTTCTCTACGCCATCAAATGCAACCCGCACCCCAAGGTCTTGCAGATCCTGTATGACGCTGGCATTCGCCACTTCGATACGGCGTCCCTGCCGGAAATCGCCCAGGTGCGCGAGCAGTTCCGTGATGCCGGCGCCTACTTCATGCACCCGGTGAAGGCGCGCGCGGCGATCAAGGCCGCCTATGAAGTCTATGGCATCCGCCACTATGTGGTCGATCACCCCGCCGAACTCGCCAAGGTGCTCGACGAGACGGGTGGCGAGGGCGTGACCATCGTCGTGCGGATCGCGACGCCGGCCGCCGGCGCGGCCTATGACCTTTCTAAGAAGTTCGGCGTTCGCCCGGCCGAGGCACCGTACATCCTGGAGGAAGCGAAGTCCTGGGGTTGCCAGACCGGTCTGTCGTTCCATGTGGGGTCCCAGTGCCTGGTGCCGCGCGCTTACAAGACGGCGTTGGAGATGGTCGGTGATATCATCGATGCCGCCAAGGTGGACCTGCACATGCTGGATGTCGGCGGTGGATTTCCGGCCAACTATCAGGGCATTCAAATGCCGCCGCTCGAAAGTTACATGACGGAAATATCGAACGGGCTGAAAGAACTCGACCTGCGCCGCGACTGCACCGTGATGTGCGAACCGGGCCGCGCTTTGGTCGCTGATGGCATGTCGCTTGTCACGCAGGTGCTGCTGCGCAAGGAAGATCAGATCTACGTCAACGACGGCATCTATGGCAGCCTGTCGGAGATGGTGACGGCGCAGGTCCAGATGCCGGTGCGGGCGATCCGTCTTGACGAGCCGATGTCCGAAACCGGCATGGATTTCAGCGTCGCCGGGCCGACCTGTGATTCACTGGATGTGCTGCCGTTCACGTTCCATCTGCCCGAAGACATGCGCGAGGGCGATTGGATCGAGATCGGCATGGTCGGTGCCTACGGCAACGCCCTGCGCACCAACTTCAACGGTTTCTACCCCGACACCTTTGTCGAAGTGACAAAGGCGGCCGACGATCCGATGAGCGGCGGCACGCGTCAGGCCAAGGCGTCATGACGGCGGTCGCCAAACAGCACCATATCGACGTGCCGCACGGCGACGGTACGGTGCAGCTTGGCTATCTGGAGTGGGGTGACAGCGGGGCCGCCCGAACGGCGTTGTGCATTCATGGCATTTCGCGCAACGCGCACGATTTCAATTGGCTTGGGCGCGAACTGGCGAAGGCCGGTTGGCGCGTGATCGCGATCGACATGGTCGGCCGTGGCGCGAGCCAGTGGCTGGACGACCCCGCCGGCTACGCCGTGCCGTCCTACATTCAGCATATCGCGCACGTGGCGACGACACTGGAACTGGGTGAGGTCGATTGGATCGGCACGTCGATGGGCGGCATGATCGGCATGGTCGCCGCATCCGTCGGCGCGATCTCCATGCGCCGTTTGGTGTTGAACGACATCGGTCCGTTTATTGCCTCCGACGTCATCGCAGGCATTATCGAGCGGACAGGCGAGGCGCCGGTGTTCAAGGACGAAGACGCCATCAAGGGTTTTCTGATGGAGCGCTTCACGCCATTTGGCCCGGTCACTGACCAACAGTGGTCCTACTTCGCCCACCACAGCGGTCGGCGTGATGAGCACGGTGACCTGCGCCTGGCGTGTGACCCCGACGTCGTGGTGCCGTTGGTCAGTCAGGCGACCGGTGACGCCGATCTGTGGGAGGTCTATGACGCCATCAAGGTGCCGACGCTGGTGGTGCGCGGCGGTGAGTCGGAAGTTCTGGACCAGGCGACGGCGGAGGCGATGATGACGCGCGGTCCGCGCGCGACGCTCGTCACCTTTCACGGAATTACCCATCCACTGTGGCTGACCGACGACGAGCAAATGCATTTGGTTCGGGACTGGCTGGAAGGCCATCCGCTTAGCGAGGACCGCCTCGCCGCCGAGAGCTAGGCGGGCAGGCGAGGCGGCCATGACTCCCTTTGTTCCGCGACCGCCGTGGCGCAATGGTGATCTGCAGACGCTGCGAAACTCGATCGTTCGTCCGATCTTTGATTTCAAGCGCTGGCCCGGCGAGCGGATGCTGCTGACCATGCGTGACGAAACAGGCGACCGCCTTGCCGCAAGCCTGCACCGTCCCGAGACGGCGAGTGCAAAGCCGCTCGTGATATTGGTTCCAGGCGTGACAGGTTGCGAAGAAAGCGTTTACATCAAGGCCACCGCGACATCGCTGCTGAAGGCTGGCTTTCCAGCCTTACGGCTTAACCTCAGGGGATCGCCGCCATCACGTCCCACCTGCCGCGATCACTATCACGCCGGTCGCAGCGAGGATCTTCGCGACGTGGTCGCCGCGCTGCCGCAATCACTGAAGGCCCATGGACTTGTCGTTGTCGGTTTTTCGCTGGGCGGCAACATGGCGCTGAAGTGCCTGGGCGAAGACGGCGAGGCCTCGCCGTTTTTGGCGGCGGCATCGATCAGTGCGCCGATCGATCTGTTCGCGACGACGCAACAGTTCACATCGCGGCGCAACAAAGTCTATCACCAATGGATGCTGAACAATCTGAAGAAGGAGGCGCTGATGCAGGGCGCCGATGTCTCGCCCGACGAGCGCGAAGCGGTCATTGGTGCGCGCACGGTCATCGAGTACGACGATCTCTACGTCGCCCGGCGCAACGGCTTTGACGGCGCCGAGGATTATTATGAAAAGTGCCAGGCCCTGACATACCTGGACGCCATCAGGACGCCGACGCTGATCATCCACGCCGACGACGATCCCTGGATCCCCTCCGATGCCTACCGCCGGTTCAAATGGGCGCGCAACCGCTGGCTCAGACCAGAACTAACCCGAGCCGGCGGCCATGTCGGCTTTCATGCGCGCGGCAGCAAGGTGCCGTGGCACGATCAACGCATCCTCGCATTCCTGGATCACGTCACGCCGCGTTGAGACTGCGTGCGATGTCAACGGCGGCATAGGTCAAGACGCCGTCGGCGCCGGCGCGCTTAAAACAATGCATGGTTTCCGGCCACACCTTGGCGCCGTCCAGCCAGCCGCGTTCGACGGCACCCTGGATCATCGCGTACTCGCCCGACACCTGATAGGCGAAGGTCGGTGCGCCGAAGGTATCTTTGACCCGGCGCACGATATCCAGATAGGGCATGCCCGGTTTGACCATGACCATGTCGGCGCCTTCATTGAGGTCGAACGCGACCTCGCGCAAAGCTTCGTCGGCGTTGGCCGGGTTCATCTGATAGGTGCGCTTGTCGCCCTGACCCAGGTTGGCGGACGAACCGAGCGCGTCGCGGAATGGGCCATAGAAGCCCGATGCGTACTTCGCCGCATAGGCCATGATGCGCACGTTGCGAAATCCCGCGCCGTCAAGCGCGGTTCGAATGGCGCCAATACGACCGTCCATCATGTCCGACGGCGAGATGATGTCGCAGCCGGACTCGGCCTGGACCAGCGCTTGACGGCACAGGATCTCCACGGTCTCGTCGTTGAGGATTTCCTCACCGTCCAGAATGCCGTCATGGCCGTGGGTCGTATAGGGATCAAGCGCGACATCGACCATGACGCCCAAGTCGTCGATCTGTGCTTTGATCGCTGCGGTCGCCCGGCACACCAAATTGCCGGCGTTGGTCGCCTCGCGGCCATCCGCGGATTTGGCGTCCTGCGGCGTATTCGGAAAGAGCGCGACCGCCGGGATGCCCAGGTCGCGGGCTTCTTTAGCGGCCTCGATGATCAGATCAACGCTGAGTCGGTCGACACCGGGCATCGAACCGACGGGCTCGCGTTCGTTTTCGCCCTCGCGCACGAAGATCGGCCAGATCAGATCCCCGGGACCCAGTGACGTCTCGGCGACGAGGCGGCGCGACCAGGCCTCAAGCCGGTTGCGCCTGAGCCGCGTCGCCGGATAGGCGCCGGGAAAACTGATCGGACCATTCGTCACCGCGTCATGCTGCTTCCAGCGCCTGTTTCAGGTCGGCAAGGATGTCGTCGATATGCTCGATACCGATCGATAGCCTGACATAGCCTTCCGAAACGCCGGTCGCAAGCTGGTCCTCCGGTGACAACTGAGAGTGGGTTGTCGACGCCGGATGGATGGCGAGGCTCCTGGCATCGCCGATGTTGGCGACGTGATAGAACATTTGAAGGGCATCGATGAACTTGCGCCCGGATTCCAACCCACCCTTGAGCTCGAAACCGACCAGCGCGCCATAGCCTCCCTTCAGATAGGCATCGGCGCGGCGCTTGAGTTCGCCTGATTGCATGCCCGGGAAGATCACATTGGTGACCTTGTCGTTGCTGGAGAGGTATTGGGCGACCGCCGCGGCATTCTCGCAATGGCGTTCCATCCTGAGCGGCAGGGTCTCCAGACCCTGGATGAACTGGAACGCGTTGAACGGGCTCATCGGCGCGCCAACGTCGCGCAACAGGGTGACGCGCGCCTTGATGATATAGGCGATCGGCCCCAGCGGCTTGACCGCCTCGGTCCAGACCGCGCCGTGATAGCTGGGATCGGGCTGGTTCAGCATCGGGAAACGGTCGCCCTGGGCTTCCCAATCGAAGTTGCCGCCATCGACGATCATGCCGCCGATCGAGGTGCCGTGACCGCCGATGTACTTGGTCGTCGAATAAACGATGATGGCCGCGCCATGGTCGAATGGCCGGCACAGAACCGGGCAGGCGGTGTTGTCCATGATCAACGGCACGCCGAGCTCGCGGCCGATGTCGGCGACTTCCTTGATCGGGAAGACGTTCAGCTTCGGGTTGGGCAGGGTCTCGGCGTAATAGCAGCGCGTGCGCTCGTCGGTCGCCTTGCGGAAGCCCTCGGGATCGGCGGGGTCGACGTAGCGGACCTCGATACCCATGGTGCTCAGTGTGTTCACAAAAAGGTTCCACGTTCCGCCATAAAGATCTGTGGAACTTACGAAATTATCGCCGGCGTGGCAGATATTTTGGATCGCGAACAATGATGCGGCCTGACCCGAACCCAGAGCCAGCGAGGCGACACCGCCCTCTAACGCGGCGATGCGCTTTTCAAGCACGTCGTTGGTCGGATTCATGATCCGGGTATAGATGTTCCCGAACTCTTTCAGGCCGAACAGATTCGACGCGTGCTCGGTGCTATCGAACTGATAGGATGTGGTCTGATAGATCGGCACGGCGACCGCGTTGGTGGTCTCGTCGCTGCGGTAACCGGCGTGCAGGACGATGGTTTCCGGGTTTTGGCTCTCGGTCATGGTGCCCTGATCCTTTGTCTGTCGTTGGTCGTAAAAAAGAGATGGGGAGCGGAGCCTGCCGGCGCCGCCCCCCATCGGGACCCCTGCGGCGGCTACTCCGCCGCCGAAATATGTACCGCCGCGGGGGTTATTTCCAGGCTAACGGGCGTTTCGCCCCCGATGATGTCGAGCACCGGGCAGTAGCGATCAACCGTCGCTTTTAGTCGTTCGAGGTCTTCAAGCGGCGCTGGGCTGTCGATATCCACACTGCCACGAATGGCGGTGAAGCCCGGCCTGACGTCCTCGTTGGCGGCAGTGAAGCCGCTCAAGTCGATATCGCCGTCCAGATGCACGGAGACGCCATCGATCGGGATGCCGAGTCGGTCAGCGTAGAGCCGATAGGTGATCTCCTGACATGACGCCAGCGCCGCAAGCACCAGTTCGACCGGGTTCGGGCCCTTGTCGGTGCCGCCGAGTGCTTCCGGTTCGTCGACATCCAGGAAGAAATTGCGCGTGTTGACGCGGCTGTGCAGCCCGGCGATCTGCCGACTGGTGGCGCTGAACGTTGCTTTTGCCGTCTCGCGGTCGGTCTCGAAAGCATCGCGCAGGCCATTAAAGCCGTCGCGGAACGCGAATGATGATGTGGTCATAGTCCGTCTCCTTGAACCACCGTTATCGAACGGGCCCACGGGAGACTTCCCGTGGCGCTTTAGCGGTTGGTGACGCGGACGCAAGCTGCCCCTCAAATCCCGCGGGTTCCTTCGGGGAACCAAGCCAACAAAAAAACCGCCTCAGCGTGGTGCCGGGCGGTTCGAAACGTGGTCCGGCGCTTTAGCTGGTATTTTTAGAGCGCCCCGCAAGCTGACAATCAAATCGGCGCTGGCAAATCTTAAATCACCATCGCTTACCGGTTGTCAAGTGGTTCGCTGCCATGGCGCCGGGCCATGTCGCTGCGATGCAACCAATTGCGTCAACCGGTCGCGGCCAAAGGTATAGTGGGTTTCCTTTGGATGCACCGAGGACTCCGGCTAACCTGCCGTCATGCGCTTCCTGGTTTTTCAGCATATCGACATCGAGCACCCCGGCATCTTCCGTGACCTGATGACGGAGGCCGGAATCGCATGGGACGCGGTCGAGCTGGACGAAGGAGAGCCGATCCCGTCGCTCGACAGCTATGACGCGTTGATGGTCATGGGTGGGCCGATGGATGTCTTCGACGAAGACGAACTGCCATGGCTGATCCCGGAAAAAGCGGCGATCCGCGAAGCCGTGCGCGAACGTGGCATGCCCTACTTCGGATTCTGTTTAGGCCATCAGTTGCTGGCCGATGCGTTGGGCGGCAAGTGCGAGCGCATGCCGGTGCCGGAGGTCGGCATCATGGACGTGTCGCTGACCGATGCCGGCAAAACCGACGCGTTGATGCATGGCATCCCCGAGACGTTCAAGGCACTGCAATGGCACGGTGTCGCCGTGACAGAAATGCCGGATGGTGGCATTGCCTTGGCGCAGTCACCGATATGCGCGGTGCAGGCGCAACGCATCGGCGACGTGGCATTCGGCATTCAGTACCATGTCGAGATGACCGACAAGACTGTTCAGGAGTGGGGCGCGGTGCCGGCATATCAGGAGTCGCTGGAGAAGACCTTGGGCGCAGGTGCGCTCGATCGATTTGACCAGGAGTGCAGCGCCAACATGGGCGACTTCAACAACGCTTCGCGCCAGCTGTTCGACAACTTCCTGGGCGAGATCAAGGCGCATGGACGCCACGTCGCCTGATGGTGTGGAAGCCGCGCGAAGCCGACGTCCAGGCGCTGCTTGACCAAGAAATCCAAACCTTCGAAACCGACCACCCGCGTTCACGCGCACTGTTTGAGGCGGCTGGCGCGCACCTCCTGAACGGCGTGCCGCTCAACTGGATGCGCCGGTGGGCCGGACCGTTCCCGCTCTATGCCGATCGCGCCAGCGGCGCCCATGTGACTGACGTTGACGGCCTAGACTATGTCGACTTCTGTATGGGTGACACCGCGTCGCTGTTCGGTCATGGCCGGCGGGATGTGGCCCAGGCGCTGAACGCGCGTTTGGCGACCGGTGCCAGTATGATGTTGCCAACCGCCGACGCGGCCGAAGTCGGCGCGACGCTGGCCGGGCGATTTGGCCTGCCGAGCTGGCAGTTCGCGGTGTCGGCGACCGATGCCAATCGCTTCATTTTGCGCCTGGCGCGCGCGGTGACCGGCAAGCGCAAGGTGCTGCTGTTCAATGGCTGTTATCACGGCAATCTCGTCGAGGCGCTGATTACGTCAAAGAACGGTGTCGCCGCCGCAAGCCCGGAGATGGTCGGTCACGAAGTCGACCCGCGTGAGACCACGGAGGTCGTCGAGTTCAACGACATCGAGGCGGTCGAGCGTGTCCTGGCTGCCGGCGACATAGCCTGCGTCATGACCGAACCGGCGTTGACGAACTGCCGGGTCGTGTTGCCGGAACCGGGTTTTCTGGAGGCCGTCAAGGCTGCCGCGCACCGCCATGAAGCCATCTTCGCGTTGGACGAAACGCATACCATCTGCTGCGGGCCGGGCGGTTACACAGCACTCCACGACGTCAAGCCAGACACGGTGACGCTCGGCAAGCCTATTGCCGGTGGTGTGCCGGCGGCGACTTACGGTCTGTCTGCTGACCTGGCCGAACGGGTTGGTTTGGTGATGGCCGAGACTGGTCCCGGCATCTTCGCCATCGGCGGTACGTTGACCGGGCATGCGCTCGCCATGGCCGGCATGCGCGTGATGCTCGACCATGTGATGACCGATAAGACGTTCGATCAGATGATTGACGCGGCTGAGGCTATCGAAACGGGCGTCGCCGATGTTCTCGCGAAGCATGGATGCGACGGCCACGTCGTCCGGCTCGGCGCGCGTGTCGCGTACGACCCGTTCGGCAAGGCGATGACGAATGGCCGTGATGCGTTGGCGGCGATCGACGACAGGTTCGATCATCTGTTGCATCTCTACATGCTGAACCGGGGTGTGTTGCTGACGCCGTTCCAGAACATGTGCCTGGTTGCGCCGCAAACCGCGCGCTCTGATGTCGACCGCCATAGCGGTTTGCTTGATGACTTGCTGACGGCGCTACGACCGTCATAAGACCGCCGCCGAGAAGCGCTGAGATTTCGTTTTGGAGATTTACTTATGCCCAACGCTGCGTCGTCGCCGATAACACAGTCATTTGCCGTCGGCCCGTTGAACGCGGTTCGCCTGTTCTGTACTGAGGTCGAGCCGGTGGCCGATTTCTATCGTGACGTGCTTGGTCTGAAGGAGCTTTTTCGCAGCGATGACGCCGCGATGTTTCAAAGCGGCCAAGTGGGTTTGCTGATCGAAAAGGGCGATCCCGATGATGCCGAGGAAGCAGAACTGATCGGCCGCTTCGCCGGCATCTCGTTTCCGGTCAACGACATTGCCGCTGTCCATGCGGCTTGGTCAGAGGCCGGGATACGTTTCCACGGCGAACCCGAACGCCAACCTTGGGGCGGCACGCTCGCCCATTTCGACGACCCCGCGGGCAACACGCTCACCCTGGTCCAGGAGTGAGCGCGAGGTCCGACCTGCTTAATTTGTGAACGCCTGGATGCCCGTCTGCGCGCGGCCCAGGATCAGCGCGTGGATGTCATGGGTGCCTTCGTACGTATTGACGGCTTCCAGGTTCAGCACGTGACGGATCACGCCGTACTCGTCGCTGACGCCATTGCCGCCATGCATGTCCCGCGACGTCCGCGCGATTTCCAGCGACTTGCCGCACGAATTGCGTTTGATCAGTGAGATCATTTCCGGCGCCGCGCGGTTCTCGTCCTTCAGACGCCCGACCCGCAGGCACGACTGCAGGCCGATCGCGATTTCGGTCTGCATGTCGGCGAGCTTTTTCTGAATCAACTGATTGGCGGCGAGCGGCCGGCCGAACTGGGTGCGCTCCAGCGTGTAGGTCCGCGCGGCTTGCCAACAGAAGCTGGCGGCGCCCAGCGCGCCCCAGGCGATGCCGAAGCGCGCGTTGTTCAGACAACCGAAGGGGCCTTTCAGACCACGGATGTCAGGGAAGGCGTTTTCCTCCGGCACGAAGACGTCGTCCATGACGATCTCGCCGGTCGGCCCGGCGCGCAGGCTGAACTTGCCTTCGATCTTCGGCGTCGTCAGACCTTTCATCCCGCGATCAAGGATGAAGCCGCGGATATCGCCGTCGTCGTCCTTGGCCCAGACAACGAATACGTCGGCGATCGGCGAGTTTGAGATCCACATCTTCGCGCCTGACAGCCGATAGCCGCCATCGGCCTTTCGCGCCCGCGTCTTCATGCCGCCGGGATCGGAACCGTGATCCGGCTCGGTCAGGCCGAACGCGCCGATGAACTCGCCCGTGGCGAGCTTGGGCAGGTACTTCTGACGCTGTTCTTCGGTGCCATAGGCATGGATCGGGTGCATGACCAGGCTCGATTGAACCGAGGCCGACGAGCGATAGGCGCTGTCGACAAACTCGATCTCGTGAGCGATCAGGCCATAGGCGACATAGCTGATGCCGGCGCAGCCGTAGCCATCGATGGTCGGACCCAGAAGCCCCATCTCGCCCATCTTGGTCATGACCTCGCGGTCGCTCGACTCGTTGCGGAAGTCGTCCTGGACCCGCGCCATCAGATAGTCGGCGGCGAACTGGCGCGTGCTGTCGCGGATCATGCGTTCGTCTTCGGTCAACTGCTCGTCAAGCAGGAACGGGTCGTCCCATTGGAAGTGGGCGCGCTGCTTGGCGCTTGCCGAGGGTGTGCCGGATTGGGCCGCTGCCTTGCTCATGATCGAGGCTCCGCGTCGCGAAATTGGGGGTTAACCGATGATATAGCGCCTTGGCGCGCGCTTGGCGAGGCCGGTGCCGCCATCACTGGTTGGCCCTTGCCAGGCCTTCTCCCGCCTCGACCACCAGCTCGGCCAGACGCTCGACGTGCTGACGGCTGGTCGCGTAGTGCATGATGTTGGCGCGGATCGCAAATTGGCCGTTCAGCACGGTCTGGGACGGATAGGCCTCGCCGTCGGCCTGGATTTTGGCCAATACGGCCTTGTTGAGGGCGTTCAGGCGCTCGTCATCGCCACGCAAGGCGGCGGGAGCGTAGCGAAAGCAAACGATCGAGAGATCGACCGGGGCCAACAGCTCGAGCTCGTCTCGCCCGCCGACAACCTCGGCGAGGTGACGGGCGAGCTGATTGTGGCGCGTCACCGTCTTGGCCAGGCCCTCGCGGCCGATGTGCATGAGGGTGGCCCAGACCTTGAAGGCCCGGTAGCTGCGGGTAAGCGGGAAGCTGTACTCCATCGGCGGGCCCAGCTCGTCGCGACTGTCGGGGCCGTCGACGCGGATGTAGGGTGGGATCAGCGAGAACGTGTCGCGCAGGTTGGCGGCGTCGCGCACGAGGACGCAGCCGCACTCGATCGGCACGGCCATCCATTTGTGGGGGTCAAGCGCCAGCGAGTCAGCCCGTGCCAAACCGGCGAATTGCGAGGCGAGGCCCGAGTCCAGGATACCGAAGGCGCCATAAGCACCGTCGACATGCAGCCACAGTCCGTCGCGCTCGGCGATATCGGCGAGACCGTCGAGATCATCGATGGCGCCTGTGTTGACGGTCCCAGCGCTGCCGACGACACAGAACGGATGGAGATCATTTTCCTTATCTTTTTCAATAAGTTCAGAGAGTTCTCTCAGATCCATATGGAAGTTGTCATCGGTGGGGATCTGCCGGATCGCGTCGCTGCCCAACCCCATCAGTTCGACGGCCTTTCTGACACAAGCATGGACCTCGCCGCCGGCGTAGAGCACGAGCCGCGGGCCGCCTTGAAGGCCATCCTTGCGGATATCCCACCCCAAGCGTTCGGCGACGCGGTGGCGCGCGGCGGCCAGCGCCGTCAGATTCGCCATCGAGCCGCCGCTGGTCAGCACGCCATGGGCCTCCGGATTGGTGAAACCCATCAGCGCCTTCAGCCACCCGACGACGCAGCGTTCGAGGACGATCGCGCCGTGGAAACCGCCGCCGCAGGCGATGTTGGCGGCGGCCGACAGCATTTCGGTCAGCACAGGCATGTGGGCCGGCGGCGAGATCACCCAGCCGTAGAAACCCGGATTGCCGTTGCCGCGCGGCTGGCTGAGGATGTGCTCGGCGGCAAAGTCCAGGATCGAATCGGGATCGCTGCCGGTTTCCGGCAATGGTTGATTGAGCAGCACATCCAGGGTGTCCGGCGAGAGATCGGGGCGGATCGGATCGTTGACGACATCGCGCAGGTGCGTATTGGCCATGGTGACGACCCGCTCGCCGAGCCGGCGAAATTCGTCCTCATCGATCATTTGGTCGGCGGGGAAGGGGTCGGTCATGCCGTGCGCTCCTCGCGGTTGATCTTGACCTGGCGCTTGCGCAAGGTCGGGGGATGGTTGCCAAGGCAAGCACGATGACCGCCGGTACGCCAGCCACAAGACGGTGTGCGCGCCTGTGGCGTGTTGCCGGCTCCATCGTCCTGGCGATCGTGTTCTTCGCGGAAACGCCGGCAAAGGCCGGGCAGACCGTGTTGAAGGATGTCACGCGCACCGAAGCCGTCCACTTTTGGCCCGATGTCTACCGGAACGGTGGCGAAACGCTCTATTGCCGGCAACCGTTCACGGTGCGGCTTGGGCTCACCATGACCCATGTCTACGCGCCGGAATGGGTCGCTCGCCAGTTGGGGTGCGAGGATATCGCGCAGTGCCGGCAGACCGTTCCAGCTTTCGCCTACATCGAGTCTGATTTGCACAATCTCTATCCCGCGCGTCTCGGCACGGACGACGCGCGCGGTGAATTGCCTTTTGGCTTTGTGCCCGGTGACCGTCGCGACTTCGGCCAGGACTGCATCTTCAAGGTCGATCCGGCGCGCGGCCTGGCGCAGCCGCCGGTGCCGGCGCGCGGCGATATCGCGCGCGCCATCCTCTACATGATGTGGGAGTACGGTTTGGCACTGCCGCGTTCGATGACGGTCGATTTGTTGCGCGCGTGGAACCGCGAGGATCCCGTCACGGCCGACGAGCGCCGGCGCAACGACGCGATCGCGGCCATCCAGGGCAACCGCAACCCGTTTGTCGACACACCGGAACTGGCCGACAGGTTCTGATCCGCAGGCCCTCTAGGCCGTCGTTTGTGCTGACAGCTCCCTGTCATCTTCTCTTGCTCCCGGCCA
Source organism: Pseudomonadota bacterium (assembly GCA_039028155.1). Classification (NCBI taxonomy): domain Bacteria; kingdom Pseudomonadati; phylum Pseudomonadota; species Pseudomonadota bacterium. The sequence continues at coordinate 30,328 of JBCCIS010000029.1, read as the reverse complement.
TGGGCTTCGGCTAGTGGTGGCTGGGTCACCGGCGCGCAAGACGCTGGGTCTACTTTGCGGCTGGGCATTGGGTTCGCTTTGATCGACGTTACGGACATATCAAAGTCCTTCAGCGGCATGCGTGCGGTCGAGAACTGCAGCCTGCGCATCGAGACCGGCAAGATCACCGGTGTCATCGGGCCCAACGGCGCCGGCAAGACGACACTGTTCAACATGATCGCCGGCACCATGAAACCGGATTCCGGCCAAATCGTTTTGGACGGTAAGGACGTGACTGGTTGGCCGCCGCACCGCCTCTATGATGAGGGGCTGGTCCGCACGTTTCAGATCCCGCGCGAGTTTTCGCAGATGACGGTGGTCGAGAACCTGATGGTCGCCGCGCCCGATCAGCCGGGCGATGAGCTGTGGCGAGCGCTGTTTCAACGCCGGCGCGTCGCCGACTTCGACAAGGCGACACGCGAGCGCGCCGAAGAGGTGCTGGACTTTCTGCAGATCCAGAAACTGCGAAACCAATTGGCGGGCCAACTTTCGGGCGGTCAAAAGAAACTGATCGAGATCGGCCGCACCATGATGACCGAAGCCAAGGTCGCGCTGCTGGATGAGCCGGGTGCCGGCGTCAATCGAACGCTGCTGGTGAAGATCTGCGACACGATCATGCGTCTCAACAAGGAACGCGGCTACACCATCTGCATCATCGAGCACGACATGGATGTGATTACACGCCTCAGCGACACCGTCATCGTGATGGCGGAAGGCAAGGTCCTGATGCAGGGGTCCATGGACGAGGTTCGCGCCGACAAAGATGTCATCGATGCTTATCTTGGCGGGGCGTCGTGAGTCTGCTGCAAGTCGATCACGTAACCGGCGGTTACGGTGACTCAACCATTCTGCAGGACCTCACCATGCGGGTCGAGGAGGGCGAGATTGTCGTTCTGATCGGCCCGAACGGCGCTGGCAAATCGACGGCTATGAAGTCGGTGTTCGGTCTTGCCAATGTTCGCGAGGGAACGATCAGTTTTGCCGAGCGCGATATCACGCGCCTGCGGACGGACCGGATCGTGCGGTGCGGCGTCGGTTATGTCCCACAGGAGTACAATGTCTTTCCCGGCATGACGGTTCACGAGAACCTGGAAATGGGCGCGTTCACGCGCAGCGACGACATCCAGCCTTTGTTCGCGCGCATGTATGAGCTCTTTCCCGACCTCAAGGACAAGCGCCGCGATCCCGCTGGCTCGCTCTCCGGCGGTCAACGACAGATGGTGGCGTTCGCCCGCGCGCTGATGATGGAGCCGCAGCTGATCATGCTGGACGAACCGACGGCCGGCCTGTCGCCGCTCTACATGGAGCAGATCTTCAACAAGGTCATCGACATCAACAAGCTCGGCACGACCGTTCTGATGGTTGAGCAGAATGCCAAGCAGGCGCTTGCCATCGCCAACCGTGGCTATGTTCTGGTCCAAGGCCACGCGCGTTACGAGGACACCGGCGCCAACCTTCTGGACGATCCGGAAGTCGGCGAGCTGTTCCTGGGCGGCGGGAGCTAAAGGCCGGCCATGGAATTCGCTGAGATCATTCGTCTGCTGATCCACGGCGTGGTGCTGGGCAGCATACTGACCCTCGGCGCGATCGGTCTGTCGCTGCAATACGGGATCCTTCGCTTCGCGAACTTTGCCCATGGCGACGTGATGACGCTGGGCGCGTACTTCGGTCTCTTCGCGATCACCGCATCGGGGGTTCAGGCATGGGCTGCCATGCCGTTTGCCATGCTGATGACATTTCTGGTCGCGCTCGCCATCGACCAGACGCTCTACAAGCGCCTGCGCAGCACGCAGCCGATCATTCTGCTGATCGCCTCGGTCGGTATCGCGTTCATGATGCGCAGCGCGATCAGTCTGGTCTGGGGGCCGGACAACCATGTCTATCAGGCCGGTATCCAGATGCCGGTCAAGGTCGGTGACATCCGCATCAAGCCGGCGTGGTTCATGATTGTCGGTGGTGCCGCGGTTCTGGTGCTGGCGCTGCATCTTTTCTTGCAGCGCACCAAGGTCGGCAAAGCGATGCGCGCGATGAGCGACAACCGCGATCTCGCCCAGGTCAGCGGCATCGCGGTCGAACGCGTGATCATCTGGACCTGGGCGATCAGCGCCGCGCTCGCCGCCGCCGCAGGCGTCATGTTGGGCATGGATACGCAGCTCAACCCCATCATGGGCTGGAAGCTGCTGCTGCCGATCTTCGCCGCGGCGATCCTGGGCGGTATCGGCAAACCCTATGGCGCGATCGCGGGCGGGTTGACCATCGGCATCGTCCAGGAGATGTCGACGCTCGCCATCGCGCCGGCCTACAAGCCGGCCATCGCCTTCGGCCTGATGGTCATCATCCTGATCTGGCGGCCCACCGGTCTGTTCTCGGGGAGGTCGACCTGATGGAATTCATCGGCATGATGAACTACGCGGTGTTCTTCCTGGTCTTCGCCGGGATCTACGCCATCGTCGCGTTGGGCCTCAACATGCAATGGGGGCTGACCGGCCTGTTCAACATCGGCATCGCCGCTTTCTTTGCGATTGGCGCCTATACGACCGGTATCCTGACGTCGCCGCCGTCGCCCAATCATGTCGGCGGCTTCGAATTGCCGTTTCCGGTCGGGCTGCTCGGGGCCATGATCACATCGGCCGCACTGGCGCTGTTGATCGGCATCGTGACGTTGCGGCTGCGTGCCGACTATCTGGCGATCTCGACAATCGGTTTGGCCGAGCTCGTGCGGTTGATCCTGAAGAACGAGGACTGGCTGACCAACGGCGTGCGCGGCATGCCGGGCATCCCGCGCCCGCTGGGCCCCGAACTGGGCGCTGATTTCAACTATGCCTACCTGGCGCTTGTCGTCGTCGTTTTGTTGGTCATCTATGGACTCTGCGAGATCTTGCGCAAGGCGCCGTGGGGCAGGGTGCTGAGGGCGCTGCGCGAAGACGAGCAGGCGGCCTCGTCGGCCGGCAAGAACATCGTCTCATTCCGCCTGCAGTCGTTCGTGGTGGGGTCGTCGATCATGGGCTTGGCCGGCGCGCTCTACGCGCACTTTTTCGGGTTCATCTCGCCAGAGTCGTTCGAACCCATGCAGACGACCTTCCTGATCTGGGTCATGCTGATCGCCGGCGGCAGCGGCAACAACCGCGGCGCCATCCTGGGCGCGTTTGTCATTTGGGGCGTGTTCTCCGCGACCGACTTCGCGACGCGTCTGTTGCCGCCGGACATGATCACCCAGGCGGGCCATATCCGCATTCTGCTGGTCGGCCTGTTGCTCTGCGTGATCCTCGTCATCCGGCCCCAGGGCATCCTGAGCGAGGAGGGCATGCTGCGCCGCGAGGCGCGGCGGCGCGACAAAACCTAGGCGGTCTCTGGACGTCCAAGTCAGTTTCTATGGGTTCATCGGAAGGGCGGGCGAGTACATGCTGACGGGAACATGTCATTGCGGCGAACTCGCCTGGCGCTTCGCCGACAGACCCGAGACGGCGACGGCATGCAGTTGCACGATCTGCCGGCGCTACGGCGCGTTGTGGGGTTACGGCTGGGAAGACGATGACGTCACGACGTCGGGCCCAAGCGCGGTCTATGCGTGGGGTGATAAGAGCATTGGATTCCATTTCTGTCCCGCTTGCGGCTGTCTTGGCTACTACCGGGCCGTGGCGCCCGGCAATGACGGTCGGCGCAAGATCGCCGTCAACCTTCGCATGATCGATGATCCGGCCCTGGTGGCGGCGATCCCCGTCAATCACTTCGATGGGCTCGATACCTGGGCGCGCCTGCCGCGCGACGAACGGTGCGTCGCCGATTTGTGGTTCTGACGAACCTCCATGCCGCGAGCCAAGAAAAAAGGGACCGCGGCAACGGCCGCGATCCCTCTTGACTGGAAAGACGCTTGCCTGATCAGGGTTCGATCATGCGGTGCGTGACGATCTCACCGTTCTCGATGCCCCAGAACGCAAACGTGCCGCTGACATCGCCGTTGTCGTCGAAGTTCTGCGAACCGGCGGCGCCGACATAAGTGATATCTTCACCGGCGGCGATCAGTTCCTTCGCCTTGGCGAACTCGCCCGGCAGAATTTCGGTGCCCGGCGGGTTGGCGACAGTGCGCAACGCGTCGCGGATGGCGGTCGGGTCATTAGAACCCGCCTTCTCAATCGCCAATGCCGCGATCATCGCGGCGTCGTAAGCTGAGTCGATGAACGGCTTGGGCGGCAGTTCGCCGAAGCGCGCCTCATACATTTCGACGAATTTGACCGCGCCATCGCTGTCGGAGACGGCCTGTGGCGTCGTTCCAATGGAGCCGTTCAGCGTCTCGCCGATGGCGTCGATGATTTCCGGCGCCTTCATGCCGTCGGTAAAGACGAACTTCTCAAAGTAACCTTCTTCAAGTGCCTGGCGCAGGATGGTGATGCCGTTTTCGGGGTAGCCGATCAGGACAAGCGCCTCGCCACTGTTTCCGGCGGCCTGACGCAGTTCGCCGCGATAGGATGCTTGGCCGGGCTCGTAGGCGAGCGAGACAACGTCGCCGGCAAAATTGGCCTCGAACGTTTCGGCAAGGCCTTTGCCATAGTCGTTGTTGACATAGAGCACGCCGACGCTGTTGTAGCCGGATTGTTTGGTCACTTCGGCCAGCACGACGCCTTGCAGGGCGTCACTTGGCACGGTGCGGAACAGAAAGTCGTTGTCACTCAACGTCGTGATCACCGGCGACGTCGAGGCCGTCGAGATCTGCGGCACACCATTGACGGACGTGACGCTGGTGGCAATCGGAATTGTCACACCGGACGACAGCGCACCGACGACGACGGTCGCACCATCGACGGAGACCAGCTTCTGCGCGGCGTCGACGCCGCCTTGCGGGTTGGTCTGCGTATCGCCGACGACCAGATCCAGCGTGTTGCCATTGACGCCGCCGGCATCGTTCACCTGCTCGACCGCCATGATCACGCCGTTAAGCGATGTTTCGCCGTAGACCTGCAGATCGCCGGTCATCGGCATCAACGCGCCCAGGGTCTCCGCGGCGGCGTTTCCCCCGACCGCAAGGCCGGCGATCACTGCGCCCGAAAGAAGCGTCTGCTTCAGTTTAAGCCCATCTCTCATGATTGCTCCTCCAAGAGATTTAAACTCTACACCCGACTTGCACGTGTCGGTTGATTGTGATCGAGACTAGCGTGCCCAGGCTTTGCCTGTCACCACGATGATCGCTCGGAAAAAGACATCGGCCGCCGGGCTGCCCCGACGGCCGATGGGATCGTGCTCAAACGAGCGATCGATCAGTAGTAGTCGTAGACGCCTTCTTTCCACTCGTACATCACGTAACCAGGCGCGGTGACGTCACCTTTCTCGTCAAAGCCGATCTCGCCCAGGACCGTGTCGAAGGTGCCGGCGTTCAGCGCTTCGATCACCGCGTCGAAGTCGGTCGTGCCGGCCGCTTCGACAGCCTGCGCCCATGCCTGAATGGCGGCATAGGTGTAGAGCACATAGCCTTCCGGCTCGATGCCCTTGGCGCGGAATGCCTCGACGATATCGGCAGCGGCTGGGTTCTTGCGCGGGTCAGGGCTGAACGTCATCAGCGTGCCTTCGCCGGCATCACCGGTGATCGACCAGTATTCGTCGGTCACCAAAGCGTCGCCCGACATCAGGACCGTATCCATGCCTTGCTCGCGCATCTGACGCACCATCAGGCCGGCCTCGGTGTGGTAACCGCCGACATACAGAACATCGATGCCTTCGGCTTTCAGCTTCGACACCAGCGCCGAGTAATCCTTCTCACCAGCCGTGTAGGCTTCGTAGAGGCTCTCGGTCACGCCGGCGTTGTTCAGCGCGGCGCGAGTCTCGTCGGCCAGGCCCTTACCGTAAGCTGTCTTGTCATGAACGATTGCGATGTTCATGTCGCCGAAGTTGTCGGCCATGAAGCCACCGGCGACCAGGCCCTGCTGGTCGTCACGGCCGCATACGCGATAGACGCCCGGGCCACCTTCGTCGGTCAGTGCCGGGTTGGTCGAAGCGGGCGAGATTTGCAGGATACCCTCTTCGTCATAAACCTGCGACGCGGGGATTGACGAACCCGAACAGAAGTGCCCGGCCACGAAAACCACGCCGTCATTCACAAACTGGTTCGCTATAGCGACGGCCTGCTTCGGGTCACACGCATCGTCGCCGACCGCGAGCCCAAGATCTTCACCCAACACGCCGCCGGCGGCATTGATGTCCTCGACCGCCTGTTCGGCGCCCGCCTGCATCTGCGCGCCGAAACTGGCGTACTGGCCGGTCATCGGACCGGCTGTTGCAATAAGGATGTCCGCGTTAGCCGACGCCGTTCCAAAGAACAGCGCCGTCGCGGCGGCAGAAGCCACCAATCCAAAACGTTTCATCAATTTCCTCCCTGCTTAAGTGACCCCGAGAGGTCGAGATTGAATACTTGCGCCCCCGCACTTGTATGCGATCCCTACAGGTCGCTTACATGACCAAAAGGTTAGGACTAACTACCGCAAGCGGCAACGGAAATCGGGATTACTCGACCTGGGCCGACTTGGGTAGCTCACGCCATCCGAAGAGCCCGTTTCGCTCATAGATCCACGGGTACTGTTCGACCATGTTGCGTGCCTTGTTCATGCGATAGGCGATAAGCGCGACGACCGTCAAAATCACGGTGTCGATGACGTAGCCAGTGATCAGCCAGAGGGCTCCGTCGGCGAGCGCATAGACAGCGAACCGGTCGGCGCAACCCAGGAGCAGGCTATAGCCGATGACCATCCAAGTCGGACGCCAGCGGTTGGCCATGGCCTGACCGGTTAAGAACGCCGCGCCGCCACCCAGGATCAACGTAACGATGAGAAAGACGATCCAATCGGTGCCAAGCAGTTCGATCATTGGCCGGCCTCCAGATAGGCGGCGCGCACCTCCGGCTTGGCGAGCAGTTCGTCACCTGTCCCCGTCATGGTGATGGTGCCGTTAACCATGACGTAGCCGCGATGGGCAAGCTTCAGCGCGTGGAACGCGTTCTGCTCGACAAGCAGAATGGTCATTGCGTCGCGCTCGTTGATCTCGCGAATGGCGTCGAAGATTTGACGAACCAGGATGGGCGCGATGCCGAGCGACGGTTCGTCGAGCAACAGGACGCGGGGCCTGCTCATCAATGCGCGCCCAATCGCCAACATCTGCTGCTCGCCACCCGACAGGGTGCCTCCGCGCTGGCTGAGACGCTCCTTGAGGCGTGGGAAGAGTACGAAAACGCGCTCAAGATCGTCGTCGAAGTTGTCGGGGTCGGTGGTGATGGCGCCCATTTGCAGGTTCTCCATCACCGTCATGCGCGGAAAAATGCGACGTCCTTCGGGCGACTGGGCAATGCCCATGCGGATGATCTCGAACGTCGGCGTGTGCGTGATGGATCGACCGTCGAAAACGATGTCGCCGGTAGCGGCGCGCGGGTTGCCGCAGATTGTCATGAGGAGTGTCGACTTGCCGGCGCCGTTGGCGCCGATCAGCGTAACAATTTCACCGTTGCCGACGGTCATGTCGACACCGCGCAGCGCTTGAATGTTGCCGTAGAATGTCTCGACGCCGGATATCTGGAGCAGTGGCTGCGTGGCGACGTCGCTCATGGCTTCGCCCCGTCTTCGTCCAGACCGAGATCGGCGACGACCTCCGGCGGGATCTCTTCATCGTCTTCCTCACCCAGATAGGCGCGGATAACCGCCGGGTCGTTGCGCACTTCCTCTGGCGTGCCGTCAGAGATCTTGCGCCCGTAGTCGAGCACGATGATGTGGTCGGAGATGCCCATGACAACGCGCATGTCATGTTCGATCAGAAGAATGCCGATCTTGTGTTCGTTGCGAATGAACAGAAGCAGTTCGTTGAGATCGGACGTTTCGCGCGGATTGAGCCCGGCCGCCGGTTCGTCCAGGCACAGTAGAACGGGGTCGGTGCACATGGCGCGCGCAATCTCCAGGCGCCGTTGATCACCATAGGGGAGGCCGCCGGCATTGACATCAGCGCGATCGGTGAGGCCGACCTGCTCAAGCCAATAACGCGCCAGCTCGACCGCGTGCTGTTCGGCGTGCCGGTATACGCCCAGGCCGAGCAGACCGGCGATGGTGTAGCCGGAAGCGCGCATCAGCCGATTGTGCTGGGCGACCATCAGGTTCTCCAGCACCGACATCGCCGGGAACAGCCGTATGTTCTGAAACGTGCGTGCGACGCGAGCTTGTTGGGCGATACGGAAGTCGTCCATCTGCTCCAGCAGGTAGGTCCCGTGCTCAGCCTCCAACGACAACCGGCCGACAGTCGGCGCATAGAACCCGGTCATGCAGTTAAAGACTGTCGTTTTGCCAGCGCCATTGGGTCCGATGATGGCCGTTATGCGGGCGTCGTCGGCAACGAACGAAACGTCGTCGATGGCGACCAGGCCGCCGAACCGCATGGTCAGGTGGTTGACGGTCAGGAGTGCGCGTGTCGCCTCGGCGTTCACGGTGACACCTTATCGGATCGTCGTCGCCGTGCTTTCAGGCGAACGGTCGGCTCGCGGTGGGCCAGCAACCCGCGGGGACGCCACACCATGATCGCGACCATGGCCGCGCCGAAGGCGAGCATGCGGTACTCCTCAAGCTCCCGGAAGACTTCGGTGCCGCCGATCAGCAAGACAGAAGCGATCACGACGCCGATCTGGCTACCCATGCCGCCAAGGACGACGATGGCCAGGATCACCGCTGACTCGATGAAGGTGAAACTCTCCGGGCTGATGAAGCCTTGGCGCGTAGCGAAAAATGAACCGGCGAAGCCGCCGAACATGGCGCCGATGGCGAATGCCGTGAGCTTGGTGTTGGTCGGATTGATGCCCAGCGAACGGCAGGCGATTTCGTCTTCGCGCAGTGCTTCCCATGCGCGTCCGATGGGTAGTTTGCGGATGCGCAGGGTGAACGCGTTGGTGATCAGCGCGAGTACCAGGATCAGATAGTAGAGAAAGATGATTCGGTGCATCGACGAATAGTCGAAGCCAAAGAACGTATGGAACGAGTCCGTTCCCTCGGCCGGACTTCGGTCGAACGGAAGGCCAAAGAAGCTCGGTCGCGGAATGCCGGAAATGCCGTCCGGCCCGTTCGTTACCGGATACCAGTTGAGCAGGATGATCCGTATGATCTCGCCGAAGCCTAAGGTGACGATCGCCAAGTAGTCGCCTCTCAGTCTGAGGACCGGGAAGCCCAGCAGAACGCCGAAGAAGGCAGCGAAGACACCGGCCAGCGGCAAACAGACCCAGAATGACCAGTCGTACTGGGTGGCGATCAGGGCATAGGAGTAGGCGCCGACCGCATAGAACGCGACGTAGCCGAGGTCGAGCAGGCCAGCTAGGCCGACCACAATGTTGAGACCCCAACCAAGCATGATGTAGGTGACGACGAGGGTTGCTATGTCGACATGGTAACGCCCGACCCCCGGGATGAACGGCATGCCGATCGCCAGGATCAGAAACACCACCATGACGTAGCGACCGTAGTCGGCGTTGAAGTGGGCGACATACTCGCCGAAGTCGACCTTTTCGCGCCGCTGGGGCGAGCGGACCTGGAGATAGATGTTGAGGCCGAAGCGGCCGATGACGACAGCTGCGACGGCGAACGCGACCCAACCCCATCGGGTATCGAGGCCCAGGCCGCCGGACTGGTCGACGGTCTTGAGGCCGACCATGATGACGGTCAGACCGAGCGCTATCAGGCCGGCCAGGCCCGCTTCTTTCGCGGCCTTCACATAGTCGATGACCGGCCTTTGCGCGACGCCGTTCGGTGTACCTTCCGTCACCGCCATGGGCTCAGACCTTCTCGATCTCGGGCTTGCCGAGTAAACCGGTGGGACGGAAGATCAGCACCATGATGAGTACCGCGAACGCCGCGACGTCCTTGTACTCGATCGAGAAATAGGCCGACCAGAAGACTTCGATCAGGCCGATCAGGAGGCCGCCCAGCATGGCGCCGGGCAGGGAACCGATACCGCCCAGGACGGCGGCGGTGAATGCCTTAATGCCGGCTAGAAAGCCGATGTAGAAGTCGATGACGCCGTAATAGAGCATGAACATCAGGCCGGCGACGGCGGCCAGGGCCGCGCCCATGACGAATGTCAGCGAAATCGTGCGGTCGACATTGATGCCGATAAGGCCCGCCATCACGCGATCCTGTTCGCAGGCTCGCTGGGCGCGGCCCAGCGCCGTCCGCGCGATCAACAGCGAAAAGGCGATCATCAGCGCGATTGTGATGGCGATGATCAGCATCTGCATGAAGCTCAACGACACCGAATAGCCGCTCTCCTCCATCATGTTGACACCACCGCGGATAACCGGCTGAAGCGGTTTGACCCGCGCGCCCTGGATCAACTGGACGTAGTTCTGCAAAAAGATCGACATGCCGATGGCGGAGATCAGCGGCGCCAGGCGGAACGAGCCGCGCAGCGGTCTATAGGCCAAGCGCTCAACAGTCCATCCGTAGACCGATGTCAGCAACATGGCGATGACCAGCACCAGCAGCAGGGCCAGCGGTATCCAGGTGATGCCGATGACACCCATAACCAGGAACGCGATCAGAGCGGTGAAGGCGCCGATCATGAAGATATCGCCGTGGGCGAAATTGATCATGCCTATGATGCCATAGACCATGGTGTAGCCGATGGCGATCAGGCCGTAGATTGCGCCCAAGGTGAGACCGTTGATGAGCTGCTGCGAAAAGACAGCTACATCGAAGTATTCCATGAAAGCCCGTGCCCCCAGAACGCCTGCTGTTGCCTTGCCCCACGCGCTGACCGGTTCTTCTTCTCAGGCTTGTGCCCGAAAACGCCGACTGGACGCCTTTCGGCAAGAGGTACGGAATAGCGACCGGGCGGGCAAGCGAATTCCGGGCGGAACTGGTCAATTCCGACAACGGATCGGGCCCAGCCGGCGGCACCGCCGCACTGGCGCCCAGCCCCACGGTATGGTAGTCCTCCGCGCCTTGAACGCCCGATATAGGGGGATATGACGTGACGGCTGGGCGCCTTGTCATCGCTTCGGATCATGCCGGCTTTCCGCTGAAGGAAGTGCTGCGCGACGAGCTTCAGACCATGGGTCTCAAGGTCGATGACCTGGGCACGCACACCGAGGATTCCGTCGATTATCCCGATTTCGCCGAAGCCTTGGCGACAGCGATCAAAAACGGCAAGGCCGATCGTGGTGTTCTCGTCTGCGGCACGGGGATTGGCATCGGCATGGCGGCCAACCGGCATCCATGGATCCGGGCCGCTGTTTGTCACGACGTCACCTCGACCCGGCTGGCCCGCGCCCACAACGACGCCAATGTGGTGGTCATGGGTGCGCGCCTGATTGGCAGTGAGACGGCAAAGGATTGCCTGAGAGTATTCTTGGAAACCGCGTTTGACGGTGACCGCCATGTTCGACGGGTCGACAAGCTCGCCAAGCTGCCGGCCTGAACCCAATCATAACGACGAGAAACCCATTCTGGAGAACACGCCCATGTCCGTCGCGGAACAGACCCTTGCGTCGTCGGATTTCTTCACCCGCCGGATCGCCGACAGCGATCCCGAACTGCTGCAGTCCATCAAGGGCGAGCTACACCGACAGCGCGACCAGATCGAACTGATTGCCTCGGAAAACATCGTCTCCACGGCGGTGCTGGAGGCCCAAGGCACGGTCCTGACCAACAAGTATGCGGAAGGTTATCCGGGCCGGCGCTACTATGGCGGCTGCGAATTCGTCGATATCGCCGAGCAGCTCGCGATCGACCGCGCCAAGCAGCTCTTCGGCTGCAACTTCGCCAACGTGCAGCCCCATTCCGGCGCCCAGGCCAACGGCGCCGTTTTCCTGGCGTTGCTGCAGCCCGGCGACACCATTCTCGGCATGTCGCTTGCCCATGGTGGCCATCTGACCCATGGCGCCGCCCCCAGTTTGTCGGGCAAGTGGTTCAACGCGGTCGGTTATGGCGTGCGTGAAGACGACGCGCGGATCGACTATGACGCCATGGCCAAGCTGGCCGAGGAGCACAAGCCCAAGCTGATCATCGCCGGCGGCTCGGCCTATCCGCGCATCATCGATTTCCCGCGCATGCGCGAGATCGCCGATTCCGTTGGCGCCTATCTGATGGTTGATATGGCGCACTTCGCGGGCCTGGTCGCCGCGGGCGTCCATCCGACACCGCTGCCGCACGCTCATGTGGTGACGACGACGACGCACAAGACCCTGCGTGGCCCGCGCGGCGGCATGATCTTGTGTAACGACGAGGCGATCGGCAAGAAGATCAACTCGGCCGTTTTCCCGGGGCTTCAGGGCGGTCCGCTGATGCACGTGATCGCGGCCAAGGCGGTTGCCTTCGGCGAAGCGCTTCGGCCCGACTTCAAGGCCTACAGCCAGTCGGTGGTCGACAACGCCAAGACGCTCGCCGGCGCCATGGTCGACGGCGGTCTCGCCGTTGTCTCCGGCGGCACCGACACGCACGTTATGCTGGTCGATCTTCGCCCCAAGGGGCTGACCGGCAACGTGGCGGAGCGCAGCCTGGAGAACGCCGGCATCACCTGCAACAAGAACGCGATCCCGTTCGATCCGGAAAAGCCGATGGTGACATCGGGTATCCGGCTCGGCACGCCGGCCGGCACGACCCGCGGATTCGGCACCGCCGAGTTCCTGCAGGTCGGCCATTTGATCGTCGAGGTGCTGGACGGCCTGGTCGCCAACCCCGACGACAACAGCACGGCGGAGAAAGCGGTCGAGGCCAAGGTGGCCGAGCTGTGCCGGCGCTTCCCGGTCTATCAGGATATGAACGTAGGATAAGCCCGAACCATGCGCTGCCCCTTCTGCGGACACGACGACACCCAGGTCAAGGACTCCAGGCCGACCGAAGACGGCGCCACCATCCGGCGGCGGCGTCAGTGCCTGGAATGCGGCGCACGGTTCACCACCTTTGAGCGGATCCAGCTGCGCGAGCTGACCGTCGTCAAGAAAAGCGGCAGCCGCGCGCCGTTCGACCGGGACAAGCTGGCGCGATCGATCGAGATCGCGGTCAGGAAACGCCCGGTCGACCCGGAGCGCGTCGAGCGCATGGTCTCCGGCATCCAACGTCGCCTGGAGAGCATGGGCGAGACGGAGATCCCGTCGACCGTTATCGGCGAGATGGTCATGGAAGCATTGCGCAACTTGGACCAGGTCGCCTATGTCCGCTTTGCGTCGGTCTACCGCAACTTCCGCGAAGCGAAGGACTTTGAACAGTTCATCGAACAAATCGACGGCGCCAGTTTCGTCGACGACTAAGGACGCCGATTGGGCCCATATGGCGGCGGCGCTGCGGCTCGCCGCGCGCGGCCTGGGCCGAGTCTGGCCGAATCCGGCGGTCGGCTGCGTCATCGTCAATCGCGATCGCGTCGTCGGGCGCGGCTGGACCCAGCCCGGCGGTAGGCCCCATGCAGAGGCCGAGGCGCTACAGCGTGCCGGCGACGCGGCGCGGGACGCGACCGCCTATGTGACCCTCGAGCCTTGTGCCCATCACGGTAAGACGCCGCCTTGCGCCGACGCGCTGGTCGCTGCCGGGGTAGGGCGCGTGGTGATCGCTTGTCCCGATCCGGACCCCCGCGTCGCGGGCAAGGGTGTGGCGATCCTGAAGGCCGGCGGCATCGAGGTCGTCGAGAACGTCATGCGGGAGGCGGCCGAAACACTGAATCAGGGATTTCTGATGCGCCTCACCGCCGACCGGCCGATGGTGACGCTGAAGATCGCCGCCAGCATCGATGGCCGGGTCGCCACCGCAAACGGCCATAGCCATTGGATTACCGCCGAGCCGGCGCGTCGTCTGGGTCACCTGTTGCGCGCCAACCACGATGCGATCGCCGTCGGCTCGGGCACCGTGAAGGCCGACAACCCACTTCTGACGTGCCGGCTGCATGGTCTGGAGGAAAGATCCCCTGTGCGCGTTGTGTTTGACGGGCAGCTCTCGACGCCGGTCGACAGCCAGTTGGTGGCGACATCCGATAAAATCCCGACCTGGCTCGTGACGACCAAGGCCGCGCCAAAGGCAAACCGTAAGGCCTTGGCGGAAACCGACGTCGAGTTTGTCGACGTTGGCGGCCACCGGGGCGGCTCGATCGATATGGCGGACGCCCTGGAAGCGCTTGCCGCACGCGACTTGACCCGTCTTCTGGTAGAGGGTGGGCCGCGACTGGCGACGGTGTTCTTGAAAGCCGGTCTGGCCGATCGCGTCGCCTGGTTCAGCGCGCCAATCGCGCTCGGCGGTGATGCCTTGCCGGCTTTGGGCGATCTTGGCCTTGATCGCGTCGACAAGGCTTTCCGTCTGATACCCGATGAAACCAGGAGGATAGGCGACGATATACTCCGTACGGCGCACATCGTTCACGCCGAAACCGAGGAGTAGGACATGTTCACTGGAATCGTCACCGATGTTGGATCGGTTGAGGTTGTCGAGGCGCGCGGCGACAAACGTTTCGTGATCAAGACCGCCTATGACATGGACGAGGTCGATATCGGCGCGTCGATCGCCTGTTCCGGTGTCTGTCTGACGGTGGTTGAAAAGGACAAGCACAGCTTTGCGGTCGATGTTTCCGCCGAGAGCTTGTCGCGTTCGGTACTCGGTGATTGGGTGGAAGGATCCAAGGTCAATCTGGAGCGCTCGCTCAAACTTGGTGACGAGATGGGTGGCCATATTGTCTCCGGCCATGTCGATGGGATTGGCTGGGTCGCGGCGATGACGCCGGAGGGTGACTCCGTCCGCTATGACTTCGCGGTCCCCGACAGTCTTGCGCGGTTCATCGCCGAAAAGGGGTCGATCGCCGTCGATGGCGTATCGCTGACGGTCAACCGCGTCTGGGTCGAGGACGGTGAGCACCGCTTTGGCGTCAACATCATCCCGCATACCCAGGCGGTCACCACGTTCGGCGCCTATAAGGTCGGCGATCGTGTGAACCTGGAGATCGATATGCTGGCGCGCTATGTCGCGCGGCTGGCGGACGTCGCCGCCGCGGCGGAGTAGGCGCCTTTAGGGCAAGGCCGCGAGCGCCTGCTGAACGAAGACAGCATGTTGCTCCTGCATCGTCCGGAGTTCGTCGGCGTCCAGCCCCCACGTCCCCAGCTTCGAGCAGGGCTGAAGCGCCGCATAGAGATCCCACAGAGCCAGGTTTGCCAGATCGCGTCCGGTGTTCTTCCGATAGAGCGCTGTAAATGTCTCCATCGCCTCGCGGCCGTACCACCACAGAAGTTCGAGCCTTATGTTGGCGAGATCGGCCAGTGGATCGCCAGCGCCGGCGTCCTCCCAGTCGATCACGGCGGCCAGGTTGCCGTCGTGCCACAAGATGTTGCCCGGCCAATAGTCGCCGTGCAGAACCGAACGCGCTTGGTCGGCCTTCGGCGGCCACGGCCGCACAAGCGCTTCACGGATCAGGCCCTCCGAGAGGCTGTCGTCAAGCTGGTCCGGAGGGGTGGCCAACGAGACAGCCACCGTCTGCTGGGTGTCGGACAAGAACGACAGCGCCGGATCGTCGCCGTCGAGACGATGGAGGTCGCCAAGGAAGCCGGCCATTTGCGACAGGCTCTGCTTCAGGTCGTCCTCTTCAATCGTATCGGTGCCGTCGACGAAATCGATCACGATAAGCGGTGAACCCATCAGGTCCCCGGCCTCGTCGACATAGCGTGGCGCTGGAACCGGAAGACCGGCAGCATAGAGGAAGGTCAGCAGGTGGTACTCGTCATGGGCGACATGGGGGTTGGCGGCGAGGTCGCGCGGTCCGTGGCGCCGCACGACCACTCTTTCGACGCCGCCGTCCGCCTGCGCCAGTTCCAGCATCGTGGTTTCGGCCGAGACGCCCCCCTCCAGGGGGCGGGACGTGACCAACCGCGCGCCGGGCTGCACGAGTTCGACCAACGGCTCGAAAGCGGCGGAACGGTGTGAAGACGTGGACATGGGCGGATCTTGCTCCAGGCGACCGGCGGTGCGCCGTTCTGTGGTGATGCTAACGTGATGCTGGCGGTCGGCGCGCATTTGTGCGAAGCCAGGGTTCAACAGAAAAACCAGAACCGTCAAACACGTGGCCCTGATGCTTTGGGGGCCAGGGAGACACAACGATGGCGACAACGCCGCATATCTTGATCCTCGAAGCAAGTTACTATCGGGAAATCACCGACGAACTGGCCGAAGGCGCGATTGCCGAGCTGGAAGCCTGGGGTGCGACATGGGAGCGGGTCGAGCTGTCGGGTGCCTTCGAGATTCCCGGCGGCCTGCAGATGGCGATCGCGACCGGCAAGTATGACGGCTACCTGACGCTGGGCTGCGTGATCCGCGGCGAAACCAGCCACTACGACCACATTTGCGCCGAGGTGGCGCGCGGCGTGAACGAACTGGCCATGAAACACATGGCGCCGATCGGCTTTGGCGTCCTGACCGTGGAGAACTGGGATCAGGCCAAGGCGCGCGCCGACGTCAAAGGGCGCAACAAAGGCCGCGAAGCCGCGATCGCCTGCATCAAGATGGTCGAGTTGAGTCGTACCCTGCGAGTTACCGGATGAGCCGAACGGCACGTAAAAAGAACAACGGTTTGACGACGGCGGCCCGTTTGGCGGCCGTGCAGGCGCTCTATCAGGTCGAGCTTGGCGCCGCCGGGCCGGAAGATGCACTGGCCACGGTCATCGCGCGGGGCGCCACATTGGACGAGACAGGCTTGGCCGCGGAGGCCGACCCGGAGATTGCCTCGATCATCGTGCGCGGCGTGACAGAGGGCGCGACCCAGGAACGGCTGGACGAGATGATCGAAGGGGCATTGGCGGAAGATTGGTCGCTGGCGCGACTGGAGATCTTGATGCGCGCGATCCTGCGCGCCGGCGCGTTCGAACTGCTGGACCGGCCGGATGTGCCGGCCAAGGTTGTCATCAACGAATACGTCGACGTCGCGAACGCGTTCTTCGACCGGGGCGAGCCGGGCATGGTGAACGCGGTGCTCGACAAGCTGGCCCACGGTCTTCGCGATGCCGAGTTTGCCGCGGCTGAAGCGGCGTCCGCCGGGCGTGGATGAATTCGACCTGATCAAACGCCTCCTGGCGCCGCTCGCCGCAGCGACGCCGGGGACATTCGATCTGACCAACGATGCCGCCATCATTAGCCCGCCGGTTGGCCAGGACCTGGTCGTCACCAAGGACATGGTGGCGGCCGGTATCCATTTCCTACCCGATGATCCGCCCAACCTGATCGCGCGCAAGCTGCTCAGGGTCAATCTCTCCGACCTCGCGGCGATGGGTGCGAGCCCGCTCGGGTACCTGGTCGGCGCGGCTTTCAGCGAACCCTTAGACGAGGATTGGCTCATCCAGTTTGTCGATGGCTTGGCGGCCGATCAGGAGGACTTCGGGCTCGGACTTATGGGCGGCGACACGATTGCCGTTGGCGATGGTCCTCTGGTGCTGTCGCTGACGGCGCTAGGGGTTGTACCGCAGGGCGGAGCCCTGACGCGTTCCGGCGCGGTGCCGGGCAACCTGCTTGCGGTAAGTGGCACGCTCGGCGACGGTGCGCTGGGCCTGAGGTGCCTGCGCGGTGAGATCGCCGCCGATCCCGATGACCACGACTATCTCGTCGACCGTTACCGATTGCCCAGACCGCGCCTTGAATTGGGCAGTGCATTGATTGGGCGGGCAACGGCGGCGCTCGACATTTCCGATGGTCTGGCCGCTGACGCCGGCCACCTAAGCGAGCAATCGAACGTCGCGATCCGGATAGACGTCGACAGTCTTCCGCTTTCCGGCGCGGCGCGGCGCCTGGTGGATGGTGACCCTGCCTATCTGGACAGCGTACTGACCGGCGGTGACGACTATGAGCTGCTGTTTACGATCGGCGAGGCGGACCTTGCGGATGTTCGGGATACGGATGCAGGGGTCCGCGTCATCGGCATGGTCGAAGCGGGTTCCGGTGTCTGGATCGTCGATGCGGACGGCCACGACATCACACCAACAAAGACCGGTTGGCGGCACGGCAAATCGGCGGGTTGAGCGTTGTGCACCGCAATATGTTGAAATCGCTTACCAGTTTTGGCATGGTCCGCGCGATTTTGGATCGGGGGAACGAGACCGCCGTTTCGCGGCGGTTTGCGAGGCTGATCTAGCCGGATTTGCAGGAGTTCTTGAACAATGACGACGGCATTGTGGTTCGCTATCGCGTGCGGCGTGGTAGCCATTATCTATGGCATTTATGCCATTCGGTCGGTGGTTGCGGCCGACCCGGGCAACGAGCGCATGCAGGAGATCGCTGGTGCGGTCCAGGAAGGCGCGCAGGCCTACCTGAACCGCCAGTACCTGACGATCGGCGCGGCGGGTGTTGTCATTTTTGTGGTGCTGCTGCTCCTGCTGGGCTTATGGCAGGCGGTCGGCTTCGCCATCGGCGCGGTGCTGTCGGGCGCGGCCGGCTATATCGGCATGCTGGTCTCGGTACGTGCCAACGTGCGCACCGCAGAGGCCGCCCGATCCAGCCTTGAGAAAGCCATGGGCATTGCCGTACGCGGCGGTGCGGTCACCGGCATCCTGGTGGTCGGCCTTGGTCTTCTCGGCGTCGCCATCTATTACGTCGTCCTGCTTGGCATCGAGGTGCCCCAACGCGAGATTGTCGAGGCGCTCGTGGCGCTTGGCTTCGGCGGTTCGCTAATCTCGATCTTCGCGCGTCTAGGCGGCGGTATCTTCACAAAGGGTGCCGATGTCGGCGCCGATCTGGTCGGTAAGGTCGAAGCGGGCATCCCCGAGGACGACCCGCGCAATCCCGCGGTGATCGCCGACAACGTGGGCGACAACGTCGGCGACTGCGCCGGCATGGCCGCCGACCTCTTCGAAACCTACGCGGTGACCTTCGTCGCCACCATGCTGCTCGCCTCGATCTTCTTCACCGGTGAGACGCAATTGGCGATGATGGCGTTCCCGCTGGTTCTGGGCGGCGCCTGTATCCTGGGCACGGTCGTCGGCAACTTCTTCATGAAGCTCGGCGGCAGCCAGAACATCATGGCCGCGCTCTACAAGGGCTTTCTGGTCACGGCCGTCATTTCGGCGATCCTGTTCATCCCGGTCACCGAATGGATCCTGGGGCTGGGCACCGAGTTTACCGTCGGCACGACGACCTTCAACGGCTGGGACATGTTCTTCTGCGGGCTGCTTGGCCTGGTCGTGACCGGCCTTTTGATCTGGGTGACCGAGTACTACACATCGACTGAGTATCGCCCGGTCAAGATCATCGCCAAGGCCTCGACCACCGGCCACGGCACCAATGTCATCCAGGGCCTTGCCATTTCCATGGAGGCGACGGCCGTCCCGGTCTTGATCATCTGTGGCGGCATTCTGGTCGGTTACCTCATCGCCGGCCTGTTCGGCATCGCCATTGCCGTCACCACCATGCTGGCCTTGGCCGGCGTTGTTGTGACCCTGGACGCCTACGGCCCGATCACCGACAACGCTGGCGGCATCGCCGAGATGGCCGAATTGCCGGAAGACGTGCGCAAGACGACCGACGCACTGGACGCTGTCGGCAACACGACCAAGGCGGTAACCAAGGGCTATGCCATCGGTTCGGCCGGTCTGGCGGCACTGGTGCTGTTCGCGGCCTATGTCGAGGACCTGCAACACTATTTCCCGGATCTCGACGTCACCTTCCGGCTCGCCGATCCGTACGTCGTGATCGGCCTCTTCATCGGCGGCATGCTGCCTTATCTCTTCGGCGCGCTTGCCATGCAGGCGGTCGGCCGGGCCGCCGGGTCGGTGGTCGAGGAGGTGCGGCGCCAATTCCGCGAGATCGCCGGCATCATGGAAGGCACGGGCAAACCGGACTACAGCCGCGCGGTCGATCTCCTGACCAAGGCGGCGATCCGCGAGATGATCATTCCCTCGCTTCTGCCGGTCCTGGCGCCGATTGTGATCTATCTCGTCATCTGGGCGATCGCCGGCCAGAGCCAGGCATTCTCGACACTGGGCGCCATGCTGCTGGGGACTATCGTCACCGGCCTGTTCGTCGCGATCTCGATGACGTCCGGCGGCGGTGCCTGGGACAATGCCAAGAAGTTCATCGAGGACGGTCAGCACGGCGGCAAGGGTTCGGAAGCCCATCATGCCGCGGTGACGGGCGATACGGTCGGTGATCCCTACAAGGACACCGCCGGCCCGGCCGTCAATCCGATGATCAAGATCATCAACATCGTCGCACTGCTGCTGCTCGCCATGCTGGGCGGCTGACAGCCAAGGCCTTTGAAGCGAAAACGCCCCGGTGCCGTAGAGACACCGGGGCGTTTTCTATTCTGTCCGCTGGGTTGTTAAACGCCGGGCACGGGCGACCGTCGCGGCTCATCTTCCTGGCCCGCGAACCTGCCGATATTGCCCAGGAGCTGCTCCAGCAAGCCAAGCTGCTTGCCATAGGTCGGCGTCGTCCGTGAGATCGGATCGACCAGGTAGCCGTCGGCCAGGACGTATTCGTCGATCTCGCTCACAACGCCGGCGTCGTCGAAGGCAATGGCGACAACCCGTTGGTCAATCACTTCTGGCTCGAAGAAGGCGACGGATTCCGTGCGCTCGGTGATGTAGAGCCAGGTCGGCTCGCCGAACAGGGCGGTGGTCGATGGTGTTCCGAGGAACTGGGCGACCTCCAGCTCGTTATGGATACCCGGTTCGATCCGGCTCAGGGCATCGGGGTCGGGCACGTAGCCGTGCGTTGTAATCCGCGGCGAGCACGCCGTCAGGGCCAGCGCCGTCACACACGCTGTCATACACGTCTTGATCGCTCCATTGCCGAACCGACGCATATCCATCATTGACCGACCCCGTTCTGCCGCCTATGTGACGCGCAAGATGCGAGCGATTGGACCCGGCTGTCAACCGGGTCGCTTAGGGATGGCCATGAAGCTCTCAACACTGCTCTCCCGTTCCCGGTTCGATGACCGCGCCCACGATCTCTACGACGCGATCGTGGGCCAGTCCCGTCAGCCGGCCTTCTACCTGGCGGCTGAAGTGCCAGACAGCGTCGACGGGCGCTTCGACATGATTGTCATGCACACCGTGCTGGTTGGCCGCCGGTTGCGCGCCTGCGGCGAAGCCGGCCGAGGCCTCGATCAGGCGTTGTTCGACCTGATGTTCGCGGATATGGACCGGTCGCTGCGCGAGATGGGCGTCGGCGACCTGAGGGTGGGGCGGCGGATCAAAATCATGCTCAAGGCGTTCTATGGCCGCGCCAAGGCTTATGACGAGGCCCTGGACAGAGCCGCGGACAACGCGGCTGGCGCGGCGGCGATGGAGGAGGCGGTCCTGCGCAACCTTTATGGCACCGTCGAGCCTGGTGATGCATCGGTCTCCGCGGTAACGGCCTATGTCTTCGCCGCCGTGGAGGCGCTTGACAGTCAGGCGGATGACGATCTTCTGGCCGGGAAGGTGACGTTTCCGGGGTTCGATACACCGCACACATGACACGCTTGCCGCAAGCCATGGGGCAGGCCATATAAGCTGATCGTGATGTGGGTCACTGAGACATGATGGATCAATCCTCTGGCACGGCGCCGCTTGAGTTCAGTCGGCCGCTCGAAACTGGCGACCTGGAAGACGGCGACGAAGGCATCCGCCATCTGGTCGCCGACGATGACGAACGCGCCGCGCTTCGCGCACGCTTCGACCTGCTGTCGCTGGATAGCTTGGAGGCGGATCTGCGTTATCGCCGCGATGACCGCATTGTCGAGGTTTCGGGCCGACTTCAAGGCAATCTGACCCAGACCTGCGTGGTCTCGCTGGAGCCTGTGGCGGAAACGGTCGACGAGGATTTCGTGCGCCGTTTCGACCCGGACATGGCCGTCAGCGAGGACGACGAGCTGGATCTGACGGTCGATGATTTGCTCGACGAGGCGGTCTGCGATCCGCTGGTCGATGACACGATCGACCTGGGCGAGGTGGTTGCCGAACAGCTGGGACTGGCGATCAATCCCTATCCGCGCAAGGAAGGCGCCCAGATCGACCCACGGTATGCGGCGCGCGCGACCGAGGATGATGAAGAAACCAACCCGTTTGCGGTGTTGAAGAAGCTGAAGCTGTGAGTTTCGTGTCGCTTGTACCCGCTTCCAAAGACTGGTAAACGGGCCTTTAAATCTCCTGTCAGTTAAGGAATCTGTGAGATGGCGGTACCTAAGAAAAAGGTCACCCGTTCCCGCCGGGACAAACGTCGTTCGCATCACGCGCTGACCGCAGCGGCGTTGAATGAATGCCCGAATTGCGGTGAGACGAAGCTGCCGCACCACGTGTGCGCGGCATGCGGCTATTACAACGACCGAGAAATCACGGAGCCGGTGGGCAGCTTCTGACCGTGCGGCTTCGTCGATTGGCAACGCGGAACTGACCTCTATGAGCGGCTCGCTGGTTTTGGCGCTCGACGCCATGGGTGGCGACAACGCCCCGGACATGGTGGTGGCGGGTGCCAACGTCGCGCGCGTGCGTTACCCAAACCTGCAGTTTCGGCTGTTCGGCAACTCCGAGAAGCTGGAAAAGCTCTTGCGCCGGTTCCCGAAACTGGCCCAGGTGGCGACCGTCGTCGCCAGCGAGACCGTGATCGAGGCCTCAGAGAAGCCGTCCCAGGCGCTCAGGCGCGGCCGCCAGTCGAGCATGCGGCTGGCCATCGACGATGTCTCGGAGGGCAAGGCGCGGGGCGTCGTATCGGCCGGTAACACCGGCGCTTTGATGGCGATGTCGAAGATCGTGCTGCGGACGCTGCCCGGCATCCATCGCCCGGCGATCGCGACCATGTTTCCGACCACCCGCGGTGAATCGGTGATGCTGGATCTGGGCGCCAATATCGAGTGTGACGCCGAGAATCTCGTCCAATTCGCCATTATGGGGGCGGCATTCGCCCGCAGTGTCCAGGGCGTCCGGCGCCCGACCGTCGGCCTGCTGAACGTGGGCAGCGAGGAAAGCAAGGGCCATGAGGAGATTAAGCGGGCCGCGCAGACCCTGCGCGACGCCGATCTTCCCCTTGAGTTTCATGGCTTCGTCGAAGGCAACGACATCGCCGACGGCACCGTCGACGTGGTCGTGACGGATGGTTTCACGGGCAACGTGGCGCTGAAGACGGCCGAAGGCACGGCCAGCATGTATTCCAGCTTCCTGCGCGCCACATTCCGCCGCTCGGTCTTCTCCAAACTCGGTTACTGGATGGCCAAACCGGCGCTTTTGGCGCTGAAACGGCGATTTGACCCGCGCCGCTACAACGGCGGCATGTTCCTGGGCATCAACGGCATCGCGGTGAAGAGCCATGGCGGCACCGATGCGCTGGGTTACGCCAACGCCATCGGGTTCGCCGTTGACATGATGACCCAGGGTTTCAATGAAAAGGTGATCCGCGACATCGAGAGCCTCGATCAGGGGGCGAAGGACGCCGCCGAGGCCGCTGCGCAGTGAGTGGCGTTCGGCGCAGCCAGATTGCTGGCTGCGGGTCCTATCTGCCGGCGCGCTGCCTGACCAACGCCGAACTGGCCAAAAAGGTCGATACGTCCGACGAGTGGATTGTCGCCAGAACCGGCATCCGCCAGCGCCACATCGCCGCGGATGGCGAGTTTACGTCCGACCTCGCGACAAACGCGGCCCAGGAGGCGCTTGCCAACAGTGGGATCGCTATCGACGAGGTCGATCTCATTGTTCTGGCCACCGCGACGCCAGACCAGACATTCCCGGCGACCGCGGCCCAGGTGCAGAAGAAGCTAGGCATGTATCATGGTGCTGCCTTCGACGTGCAGGCGGTGTGTACGGGTTTTGTTTATGCCTTGTCGGTTGCCGACAATTTCGTGAAGACCGGCCAGGCCGATTGCGCGTTGGTCATCGGCGCCGAAACATTCTCGCGCATTCTGGACTGGGAGGACCGCGGTACCTGCGTGCTGTTTGGCGACGGTGCCGGTGCCGTTATCCTGCGCGCCGGCGATTGCGGCGGCAGCAACCAGGATCGGGGCGTTCTGTCGACACACATCCACAGCGACGGGCGTTATCACGACATGCTCTATGTCGATGGCGGCCCGTCGACCACCGGTTTGGCCGGGCATCTGCGGATGGAAGGCCGTGAGGTCTTTAAACATGCAGTCATTAACTTAGCTGAAGCGGTTGATGAAGCGCTTGATAAAAATGGTGTAAGTCCCAGTGATATAGACTGGTTTGTGCCACACCAGGCCAACAAACGGATCATCGATGCGATGGCGCGCAAGCTGTCCCTGGACGAATCGCGAGTCGTCAATACGATCGATCGGCATGCCAATACGTCCGCCGCGTCGATACCGCTGGCGCTTGCCGAAGCCGCTGGTGACGGGCGAATCAAACCGGGCGAGCTGGTCCTGATTGAAGCCATGGGTGGCGGTTTTACTTGGGGTTCGGGCCTTATCCGCTGGTAGACACCCGGCGGGCCACGCGTCCAGTCTTTGTTAAGATATCCGAGCCAACTGTTTGATATTGACGGTTTTTCGCTTCAAAGCTAGCCTTCCTTGTTAAGAACAAGGGGGACATGCCGGAATGGTCGAGAAAACCATGACTCGGGCGGATTTAACCGAAGCGGTCTACCATGAGGTGGGCCTGTCACGCAGTGAGTCGGCGGAACTCGTCGAATCAGTGTTGGGCGAAATCTCAGAATCCTTGATCGACGGCGAGACCGTGAAGATCTCGTCTTTCGGCAGCTTTTCGATCCGCGACAAGGCTCAGCGCGTCGGCCGGAACCTGAAGACTGGCGAGGCGGTACCAATCCTGCCACGGCGTGTCCTGGTGTTCCGTGCGTCCCATGTGCTGAAGGACCGCATCAACGACGAACTCACAGGGCGTGACGGGGCCTGATGGCGATGGCGGCGGACGCCAATAGCGGCGCGGGCGCCGCGGGGCGACGGGGCGGCAAGTCGAAGGCGGCTTTCCGGACGATCAGCGAGGTCGCCGACGAGCTGGACGTGGCCCAGCATGTCCTGCGTTTCTGGGAGACCAAGTTCCACCAGATCCGCCCTTTGAAGCGCGGCGGCGGGCGGCGCTATTACCGGCCCGAGGACATCGATCTCCTCAGGAACATCAAGCATCTCCTGTACACCGAGGGTTACACCATCAAGGGTGTCCAGCGTCTGTTGCGCCAAGGCGGCGTCGCGGCACTGCAGCATGCGATTGATGGTGCGGCCGCTGACGCGCCCGCGGCCTCACCGGCGCCTGCCGCCCGCGCCGAGGACGGCGCCACGGTTACGCTCTCGGCGGCTCAGGTCCGCGCGCTGCAGTCACTCCTGGATCAATTGATCGCCTGCCGCGACCTGCTCAAGGGCGCTTCCTGAGAAGCCTGCGCCGTTGTCGCGCGCTCCGCGATCTTCTCCCCAACGAGCCAAGCCGCAAGCGTTGCGGCGCTAAACCGCGTTGACTATAGTGCCGCCGCTTTGCGCGGTTGCAGATTGCAAACCGTATCGGTCGGAGCGTGGCGCAGCCTGGTAGCGCAACGGTCTGGGGGACCGTAGGTCGCAGGTTCAAATCCTGCCGCTCCGACCATTTTCTAGTTATTTCAATGTTGTACCACGCACACCTAATGTGACATTGTAGAGATGTCAGGGACGCAGCTAAGAAACCTGTAAAAGGTGGTGTGCATCCCCAGGGAGGAAGATAAATGACCGACGCGGTCGATGCCGGCCACTTGGCATGGCATCGCGATCGCGTCACGATCGATTTTGACGCGGGCGTTGGAGGCAACGCGCCGATGTGTAAGGGGATTTGATCGACATGCAGGCAGCGGAGGCGGGCGACCTCTCGGAAAGCAGGATTCTTGCGGGGCTTCCGCAGGCCGAGATGGGAAAGCTGCAGGAAAACGCCAAATGGTTCACCTATGACGATGGCGAACAGTTCTTTCGTCAGGGCGATACGGGTACGGAGATGATTTTTCTGGCCGAGGGCAGGGCGCGGGTGCTGATCCATGCCGCGTCAGGCCAGGATGTCGCCTTTGCCGATATCGGACCCGGCGGCCATTTCGGTGAGCTGTCGACATTGGACGGCGGCAGCCGGTCGGCGAGTGTCGTTGCGATCCAGGACTCGTTCGTTGCCGTCGTCGAGCGCGACGTCATCCTGCGTGCGATGGCGGCGTTTCCGCCGTTTGCGCTGAACCTGTTGCAGGATTGCGCCAGGATCTTGCGGCGCTCCAACGAGCGCGTCGTGGGCTTGAGCACCAAGTCCGGCATTCAGCGTGTTTATGACGAGATCCTGCGCCTGATTGAACCGTCACCGACCGGTGATGGCCGCTGGCTGATCCCCACCGTTCCGGCGCACAAGGACATTGCGATTTGGTCCGGCACAACGACGGATACGGTAGCGCGCGCGATCGGCCAGTTGACCAGCCTGGGCATCGTCAAGCGCCGCAACCGCACGCTTCTGATCCTCGACCGCCGCCATATTGAGAAACTGGCCAATACAGGTATCGAAGAGCTCTAGCTTCGCCGTGATGGCCAGCGCCTTGGGCGGCATGGCGCGACGAGGCAAAGACAGAGCACAAAGGAAAAGCGAACAACGCCCGTGGCCACGCTCCCATCGGTCGACAAGGATTTCGGTGACTGCACGGCGCTTGATGCGCTTGATCGACTGATCGACCCGGCAGGGCTCGATCTTGTCGACATTGGCTGCGGCGCGGGTGATCTGGCCCGCCATTTGGCCGGACGCGGCGCGCGGGTAACCGCTGTTGAGCCTGATCCCGACCAGGCGCGAAAGAACGCTGCCTCACCGCCGTTGTCGTCATTGCAGTTTGTCGAGGCCGGCGCCGAGAGCCTGCCATTGGCCGACCGCTCGGCCGACGGTGCCTTCTTCAGCAAGTCGTTGCATCACGTGCCGGTCGCGGCCATGCCTGCCGCGGTTGGCGAGGCCATGCGGGTGCTGCGCCCCGGCGGCTTTCTCTATGTTCTGGAGCCCGACATCGATGGCGCGTATTCGAACCTGATGTCGCCGTTTCACAATGAGTCCAACGAAAGGCGCCAAGCGCTCGCCTGCCTTGCCGAACACGCCCGGCCGGCCTTCGCCGACACGATTGTCGCGGCGTTTTCCGTCGAGCGGCGCTATGCGGATTTCAACGCCTTTGCCGACGCGGTCCTGTCGCTGACCTATAACGCCTTCCGCCGCGCGGATGTTGAAGCACCTGCCGTGCGCGAGAGTTTTGAACGCGGACGCGACGACGGTGGCTATGGATTCCGCCAACCCCTGACCGTCTATCTGTTCCGCGACAAGTTGGACCATGCCTGAGACGGCCTTTGCGACCGATCACGCCTTACGCCTTCTGGCGGTCAACCAGATGTACGATGCCGACCGTGCGGCGATCGATTCAGGCGCGCCCGGCGAGATCTTGATGGCCAATGCCGGCGCAGCGATCGCCGAGGCGGTCAAAGCACGGTTTGAGCCGTGTCAGACTGTTGTCCTGTGTGGCCCCGGCAACAACGGCGGCGACGGCTTTGTTGTCGCCCGTCTGCTCAGCGAGGCCGGTTGGCCGGTCGAGCTTGCCCTGCTGGGCGATGTCGGCCGTCTCAAGGGCGACGCCGCCATCATGGCGGAACGCTGGCAGGGTGAGGTTGTCGAGGCCGGGCCCGGCTGTGTGGAAAAGGCGGACCTGGTGATCGATGCCCTGTTCGGCGCTGGATTGGCGCGTGACCTTGACGGACAGGCGGCGGTGTTGGTCGCCGCCGTCGTGTCGCGCGGCGCACCAGTCGTCGCCGTGGATGTGCCCAGCGGTCTTGATGGCGACAGCGGCGCGGTGCGCGGTATCGCCCCCCGGGCGGTCCTTACGGTGACGTTTTGCCGTGCGAAACCGGGGCATGTACTTCTGCCTGGGCGCGAACTATGCGGCGAGGTGGTGGTCGCCGATATCGGCATTGGCGACCACATCGTGGGCGGCATCGGTCCGGCGATATGGCGCAATGGCAGGGATCTCTGGTTTGGAACCTTTCCGTGGCCGGCGCCGAACGCCCACAAATACGCCCGAGGTCACACGGTCGTCGCCGGCGGCGATCTTGCCGCGAACGGCGCCTCGCGCCTGGCGGCGCGCGCGGCGCTGCGGGTCGGGTCCGGCCTGGTCACGGTTGCCGCGCCACCGGCAGCGCTCAGTACCTATGCTGCGCATTTGACCGCGATCATGCTGCGGCGGATTGACGATGCCGAAGCGTTTTCTGAGATGCTGGCCGATCCGCGCCTCAACTGCGTCGTCTTGGGGCCTGGCCAGGGGGTGACGGAGCGGACCCGCGCCCTCGTCGAGGTGGCCTTGGCGGCAAAGAAGCACTGTGTCTTGGATGCCGACGCCTTGACTGTCTTTGCTGACGATCCGGAAGCGCTCTTTGCGCGGCTTCACGCGGATTGCGTCCTTACACCTCATGAGGGCGAGTTTGCTCGGCTTTTCGATGATAGCGGGAACAAGCTGGATCGGGCGCGTCGGGCCGCGGAGAAAGCCGGTGCCATAGTTCTGTTAAAAGGTGCCGATACTGTGATCGCTGCGCCTGACGGAACCGCAATGGTTAACGACAATGCACCACCAGATTTGGCGACCGCCGGGTCCGGGGATGTCTTGGCAGGTGTGGTCGCCGGGCTGATGGCGCAAGGCGTCAAGGCCGTGGCGGCAGCGGCCATGGGCGCCTGGCTCCACGGCGAAGCCGGCAAGACGGTCGGGTCGGGCCTGATTGCCGAGGATCTGCCGGAGGCGCTGCCACGCGTCCTAGCGGCACTGAAGGAGAACGTTGCGTGAGCGACGAGCGAGACAACATCTGGGACCGGGCGCTAAAGCAGCTGTCGACGACGTGGCAGGACGTCGCCGACGCCGCCATGGTCCGCATCGGTGGGCGCATTCGGGTCGATTTGCCCGATGACGATCTCGACAAGCTGCGCAACCAGGTCGCGGAGTGTGTCACCGGCCTGGGTGGCGAGGTTCTGGCGAGGGGCAGGGCGGCGTCGATCGGTGGCAGCTATCTCTCGCTCGCGCCGACCGGCAAGCGTCGCTTCCTGGCGATGCTGGCCAGTGACTTCGAAATCGACATCGCGGAGGTTGAGACAGAGGCCCAAGCGATGATCCAGGTCCAGGACCCGGAGGCCAAGCGGGCGCTGGCGGGATCGTTGCGCGATGCGTTGGAACCACCCCGCATGCGGCTCTTCACTCAATTCAATGGCCTGCAGGACGGCGTCAAGTTCCTCGTCGATATGCGCGCCGATGCCATGTCGTGGTCACGCGAGGAACCGGTGCTGGTGCGCATCAGCAACGACCTGCGCCGCCTGCTGACCGGCTGGTTCGATATCGGGTTTCTCGAACTCACGCGCATCACCTGGTCGTCGCCGGCGTCGCTGCTGGAGAAGCTGATTGTCTATGAGGCCGTTCACCGGATCGCCTCATGGCAGGACCTGAAGAACCGGCTGGGATCGGACCGGCGGCTCTTTGCCTTTTTCCACCCGCGCATGCCGGACGAGCCGTTGATCTTCGTTGAGGTCGCGCTGGTCAACGGGATGGCGAGCCAGGTGCAGACGCTGCTCGACGCCGAAACGCCGGAACTGGCGCCCGATCGCACGGATACCGCGATCTTTTATTCGATCTCCAATACGCAGCGTGGGCTGGCGGGGATCAGTCTGGGCGACTTTCTGATCAAACAGGTCGTGGAGCTGTTGAGCGCGGAGCTTGGCAATCTGAAGACCTTTGCAACGTTGTCGCCGATTCCCGGGTTTCGCCGCTGGTTGAGCGGTCGCATGGCGACCTCGGACGATAAACTGATACGCGCCGACGAGGGCCTAAGTGGGGTGGATGAGGGTCTGATCCGACCCGACGAGCTGAAGAAGCTTGGCTATGAGACGCATCAGGCGGCTCTTGATGATCTTGCCGTCGCCCTGGATGCCGGACCAGGCGACGCTTTGGACCGTTTCGCCGAAGTTCTGCTGCGTTTGACGGCACGTTACCTTGTCATGGAGAAGCGCAACGATCGCCCACTGGACCCGGTTGCCCGCTTCCATCTGGCCAACGGCGCCCGCGTCGAGCGGCTGAACTGGGCCGGCGATACATCACAGAAAGGCTACGAGCAATCGGCTGGAATCATGGTCAATTATCTCTATCGGCTGGAGGACATCCGAACCAACCATGAGGCCTTTGTCGGCAGTGGTACCGTCGCCATCTCGTCGGCGTTGCGCCAACTGGTGAAGCGGTCTGTCTGAACCACCCCATGTGCCATGCTTGCGGGCGGGCGAAATCGCGACTATATGGTCCCGCCCGGGCGGCTATCTGGCCGCGACGGCCGCGTAAGGCTGCGGGCGTGGTGGAATTGGTAGACACGCCAGACTTAGAATCTGGTGACGAAAGTCGTG